>CAMBUC010000098.1 GCA_945871045.1 uncultured bacterium | reverse complement strand
AGATACTTATCTCACTGATTCGATCGCAATTGCTGTGATCAAGAGTGTTTTGCGGGCAGGCATCGATTGCCTGTTAGACCCGGAAGATTACAATGCAAGGGCAAATATGATGTGGGCATCCTCGCTGGCTCATAACGGTCTTACCGGTTGTGGAAGGACTATGCAGCTTACGGTTCATCAGTTTGAGCATGAAGTGTCAGGCATGTATCCACACATTGCACATGGTGCGGGACTTGCTGCCTTATGGTGCAGTTGGGCGCGTTATGTGTATACCGCAAACATTCCAAGATGGCTTCAGTATGCACACGAAGTATGGAATAAAGACATTGACTATGAGCATCCGGAACTTACGATCCTTGATGCGATCGATGAACAGGAAGCGTACTATGAGTCGATCAATATGCCGACCAATCTGAAGGATCTGGGTGTCAAAGAAGAGGATCTGGAAGTATTGGCGGATAAATGCAGCAGAGGAAAAACAAGAAAACTGGCGGGATATATGGAACTTGGATATGAGGAGATCCTTGAGATCTATCAGATGGCATATCACGCATAATTCTTTTTCTGCAAAACCAAAAGTCTTTCCGACATCTGTGGGAGAGGATTTTTTTCAATAACCCTACAACCTATAAAATGAACACATTTATCTATAAAATGTGTCTATTGGAAGGTGAAATGTTGTTGTACAATGTGAGCGTATTAGGAGGTAAAACATGAAGATAACAATGATACACGGACAGAATCACAAAGGTTCGACTTATCACATTGGAAGGATTCTGGCAGAGACATTAGAGACAGAAGAAAATATCACAGAGTTCTTTTTGCCAAGGGATTTGAATCATTTCTGTCTAGGCTGTTATACCTGTATAGAAGCGGAAGAAAAATGTCCGTTTTTTGAGGAAAAGAAGCGCATCGCCGATGCGATGGAGCAGGCAGATCTGCTCATATTTACAACACCCAATTATTGTATGGCACCCTCTGCGCCGTTGAAAGCGTTTATCGATCTGTTTTATCAGTACTGGATCCCGCATCGGCCCCGAAAAGACATGTTTTCCAAAAAGGCGTTTGTTATCTCGACGACAGCAGGAACCGGAGCAGGTCAGGCCATCAAGACGGTAAAACGGACGCTGGCCTATTGGGGCGTTCCTTACATAAAAACATACGGTGTGGCGGTACAGGCATCCTGCTGGGCAGAAGTGAAAACGCATAAAAAGGAGAAAATAGAGAAGGATATGGTCAAACTGGCCGGCAAGATCAGGCGGGCTTCTTGCGGAAAGCCTTCTCCTTATATTCGTTTTCTGTTTCATATGATGGCGCTGTCAAGAAAAAATCAGGTTGGAGATATACCGGCAGAGACACGTTACTGGCAGGAGAACGGCTGGCTGGATGGACGCGTGCCTTGGAAAAAATGAGGCATTTTCCGGCATTTACGGGTGTCTGGTCACAGCCATCTATCTGGGATGGAGTTTCTGGAGCATGCGCTGGGATGCCACCTGGATCATATGGCCGGTTGCCGGCGTATTGTTTGGGGCTATCTCAGGGATTCTTCGACTGGTCATGGGAACCGATCAATAGTTTGGAAAATATTAGGATATGAATGTTCCATTTTTGCACAGGAAATGCTATACTAAGTGAAAAATAAGACTGATCGCCCGGGACTCAGGGAAAGAGTTCCGGGTTTTAAAGTTGGGGGTAACGATGATCGTATTGCAATGGTGCAAAATGCAGTTGATGTGTCTGGTCATATTGACTTATGTTGGAATCATTTTTATTCGGGAAGGAATCTGAATCGGCTGACTGGTCGGTCGAATTGCTGCAAGATATTTGATGCCATGTTTCTTATGGCAGTATTTGCAGTTCTCTTTGATGGGATCACAGCCTGTTCGGTAAATTTTTTGGATGTCGTTCCGCGGACGGTGAACCTGCTTTTGCATTTAGGGATGTTTCTTTCCTATTTGCTATATTTGTTGCTCCTGTTATTATACTGGGTTTCCACGACTGTGGGTCGCATACAGAATCAACGGAGCAGGATCTTATGCGTGATGCCCTTTGTGCTGGCAGTGATCCTGACCATCGCTTTTTTGCCGGGTCTGGAATTTCGGCAGGGACAGTATACCAATTATTCCATGGGGTGGTCGGTATATGTATGCTTTGCAACAGTCGGGATTTATTTTCTTCTGACAGTCGGCTTGATCATTGCAAAATTCGGAAGTATACGGGTCAATAAACGAGAGGCGTTGCTCACGACGCTGATCTGTATTTTGTTCATTGTGTCCTTGCAGATCATTTTCCCGGAGTTTTTGGCGACCAGTATGGCACTGACCATGACAACCATCAGTATTTACATAAACATGGAGAATCCAAAGGGCTCAGTGGGACAGACATTCCCCTCTGCGCACGGATCATGGCTGTGGCAGATGTGTTTGATGCAGTTTCGGCAAAACGCTGTTACCGGGACGCGATGCCTCTTGAAAAATGCTACCGGATCATAGAAGAGGGAAGGGGCAGTGATTTTGACCCGGACATTGTAGATGTATTTCTGGCAAACCGGGATAAGGTGGAGGAGATCTACTACAACAAGAACGCATAAAAACAATCCGGATAGATAGAATCGTTTTGTTTTTCCGTTTTTTTCCAAGTTGCTTTTTCCTATCGGTCATGCTACAATGGGCGCGAGAAAGTCGGTATGTCTGCATGGCTGACGGATCATGATTCTAAAGGAGATAAAACAAAATGAAGAAAAAAAGTATGGCATTGATCGCTGCGTTGGTAGTGGCAGTTGGCGGTTTTGCTGCTGTGGCAACGACAGGTTGTTCACTGAAAGAGCAAAGCGGGGCGAATATGGAGGAAGCATTAAATACCCCCGAACCGGAAGCATTATATGAAGCAGTAAAGGCTGCATACGGAGAAAATTATCTTCCGACGATGCGATTGAGTGATGAGGAGATTGAAGGATATTTTGGCATATCAAAGGATCTTTATGAAACTGCCATCGCAGAACTTCCGATGATCAGTGCGCAGGTAGATACCTTCGCATTGTTCAAAGCAAAAGACGAGGATTCCAAGGAAGCATTAAAGGATGCGCTTGTTGCGTATCAGGGAGCATTAGAGTCCGATACGTTCCAGTATCCTGCAAATCTGTTAAAGATTCAGGCATCTACAATCTATATGAAGGGTGATTATGTATGCTTTCTTATGCTGGGCACCCTCGACAATGAGACGATGATGCAGGAGGATGAAAGCAAAGTCATCGAGGCTTACCGGGCAGAAAATGACAAAGCGATCGCCGCAATGGATGAGTTATTTTAAGGGCATGTCAAACGATGACCCTTCCGGTGAATAATAAATAAAGGAGCAAGAGTTATGGTATTCAGCAGTCTGTTATTTCTGGTCCGCTTTTTGCCGTGTGTGTTGCTCGTCTACTTCATAGTACCAGGTTGCATGAAACATACATGGAAAAACCTGGTACTATTTTTGTTTAGCCTTTTGTTTTATGCATGGGGCGAACCAATCTATATCTGGTTGATGCTGCTTTCCACAGTTGTAGATTATGTGAATGGCGGACTTGCCGGATATTTTGTGGCGAGAAACAGGCGGGATGTGGCGCGGATCTTTGTGATTCTTTCGGTTGTGATCAACTTGTCGCTTTTAGCAGTGTTTAAATACGCCGGAAAGTTTGCGTTGCCCATCGGTATTTCCTTTTACACTTTTCAGTCCATGTCCTACACCATTGATGTCTATCGGGGAAAGGCAAAAGCAGAGCGAAATCCGCTGAATTTCGGCGCATATATCTCTGCCTTCCCGCAGTTGATCGCTGGACCCATCGTGCGGTTCTCAGACATTGCGGAACAACTGAGAGACCGCACCCATACCATGGAAAAGATCCGTTATGGTGTGCTCCGTTTTTCTTGTGGACTCGGTAAAAAAGTATTGCTGGCCAATCAGGCAGGCCTGATCTTCCAGACTGTGACCGGTTACAGTGCACAGCAGCTGACGACGGTATCTGCGTGGCTGGGAATGCTGGCATTTATGTTTCAGATCTATTTTGACTTTTCGGGGTATTCGGATATGGCGATCGGCCTGATGTCGATGTTTGGATTTACGATTCCTGAGAATTTTGATCATCCCTATGAATCAAAGAGTATCACGGAATTCTGGCGCCGTTGGCATATATCCCTTGGGAACTGGTTTAAAGAATATGTATACATTCCCATGGGTGGAAGCAGAAACGGAATGGGTCGCACTTTTTTGAATATTTTTGTTGTATGGTTTTTGACTGGAATGTGGCATGGCGCAACTGTGAATTTTGTGCTTTGGGGATTGTATTTCTGTTTTTTCCTTATCATGGAAAAAACATGGCTGTTAAAAGTGTTGGAGCGTCTGCCCCGATTCTTTTCTCATGTATATGCGCTTGTCATCATTTATTTCGGGTGGCTGCTCTTTGCATGGGAGGACATCACGAAACACCGGGTGTATCTGAAAGCAATGGCAGGTGTTGGAGAGGGAGGTTTGATCAGTGGGGAGACGATCTATCTGCTGGTCAGCAATGCAGCACTCCTTCTGATCTTCGCGGTGGGATCTACTTCACTGCCCAAAAAAGCAGCAGCGATGGTCATAAAGAAAGAGGGATTCAAAACCGCGCTCTTTCAGAGTATGTATGTGGTGCTCCTGTTTGTTTTGAGTATTGCCTATCTGGTGAACGGAACCTATAATCCCTTTCTATATTTCCGCTTTTAAGGAGGAAACATGAAACGAATCACGAATTTATTGCCCGTGTTTGCATTTGGAGTCATGGTGTTTGGTTTGACAGCACTTAGTTTGACAGCAGAAGAAAAGACGTATTCGTCGACGGAAAAGCGTGTCTTGCAGACAAGACCGGAGATTACGTTCCAAGCCATAAGGAACGGGAATTTTCAGGAAACCTATGAGACGTATCTGAGCGATCAGTTTCCGGGAAGGGATGCGTGGGTACAGTTACAGACTGATGTATCCAGATTGATCGGAAAGACCGAAAGTAATGGAGTGTATTTCGGAAAGGATCAATATCTTCTCGAACATTACACGGAGGAAGACTTTGATGAGAAAAGGATGAAGTCTAATATCAAAGCCCTTACCAATCTTGTAGAAAAAATACAGCCAAAAGCGGATGTGAAGGTGATGATGGTTCCCACAAAGACATGGATCCTTCAGGATAAATTGCCGGCATTTGCGCCGACCTTTGAGGAGCAGCGTTTTTATGATGAGTTGGAAAAGGAGTTTGGCGAAGAGGCAAAAGAAGTATTGATTCCAGTGACCGAAACTCTAAATGCACATATAGAAGAGGATATTTATTACCGAACCGATCATCATTGGACGATGCAGGGCGCGTGGTATGGATACGAATCCTATGCAAAGGCAGTAGGAATGGATCTTTCCCGAATCACAGAAAAAAAGGATCTGACACTTGTCTGCAATGACTTCTATGGTACGACTTACGCAAAAGTGAATCAGGCATCTTTGGCAGACAAGATTTATTTGTATGAACCAAGGGCATCCTTGCAAGTGGTTTATAATCTGGGAGAAAAAACATCAGATTCCCTGTATGAAATGGAGCAGCTGGAAACCAAGGATCAGTACCGTGTGTTTACAGGGGGAAATCAGGCGGTATTAGAGATCACAGGAGGAGAAACAAACGGAAAGACGCTTCTGGTGATAAAGGATTCTTTTGCAAACTGTATGCTTCCCTTTTTGGCAGAAGATTTTGAGAAAGTAGTTGCGGTGGACCTTCGCCAGTTGAACATCGGATGTGATGCTCTGGTGGAGATGTTTTCACCGACAGATGTGCTTGTGTTATACAACGATGCACAGTTTGCAAAAGACCGGGATTTTGCCATGAAATGTTCGTGAAAATGTTTGTAAAATAAATAAATAATCATACACTTGTCAGACTGTTTTATGCTATAATGTACGCGAAGGCAAAAGTGAGCAGATAAAATGTCAAAATGTTATATGTGGGGAGGCATCAGTATGCGAAAGAGTCTGATAAGGTTTATTTCTCCGGTACTTTGTATATTGATCGCAACAGCCGGAATCACATGCTGCTGGAGTGGTACGGCTGCAGCATCAGATGGGGAGCGGACAGTAAAAGTCGCCTTTTTTCCCATGCAGGGTTACAATGACATTGATGAGAATGGAAAAGTGACCGGCATGGATGTGGAATATCTGGAGGAGGTTTGCCGATACACGCACTGGGAACTGGAATATGTGCAGTGCGGCAGCTGGGACGATGCGCGTCGCAAACTGGAAAACCGGGAGGTGGATCTGGTAGGATCCGCGCAGTACACAGGAAAGCGTGCTGCGAAGTATCGCTATGCAAGTCTGCCCAGTGGATATACCTATGGTATACTGGCAGTCAGGGGTGACAGTCAGCTGGCATACGAAGATTTTGAGCAGATGAAGGATCTGACCTATGGCATGGTGGAAAGTTATGTGCGCAAACCGGAATTTCAACAGTACATGACGGTTCATGGCATCAAGGATTATACACTGAAGACCTATGAAAATACTACAGCCCTGGCAAATGCTTTGGAAACCGGTGAAATCGATGTGTTTGTCCATTCATTTATGGAGATCCGCGATGGTTGGAGAGTGATGGGGCGTTTTGCACCCATGCCGTTCTATTACATTACTTATCAGGGAAACGATGGGCTTCTTGGAGAATTAAACCAGGCGATCTCAGATATTAAAATGAAAACTCCTGAACTGGAAAATGAACTGATGGTGAAGTACTATGAGAGCCGGATGGTTCAGAACCAGCTGCTGACTTCTGCGGAAAAGGAATACATCCAGACAGCGGATGACTTAGTCGTTGGCTATCTGGAAAACCAGTATCCGTTTTCTTATGAAAGTGGTGGAGAATTTTGTGGACTTTCCAGAAGGGTCATGGATGAGATCGCAGAGCGAACACATCTTTCTTTTACCTATAAAAAAATGACGGATTTTGCGTCGGCGCATCAGAAACTGGAATCCGGAGAGATCGATATCTGCTGTTATAGCGGCGTAAAAGAGGTTGATTCCGAAGAAGAAAGTTTGACGCTTACAAAGAGTTACGCCGTGATGCCACGCGTTCTGGTCATGAAAGAAGATCAGATGTCAGAATCGATCAAACTGTTGGCGGTGACATTGCACAGTGATGATGAACTGAATTTCTATGATAACAGTGAGGATGTCGACGTAGTTTATTACGATAGTTATGTCAACTGCCTGAAAGCGGTCAAAGATGGACGCGTGGATGCGGCTGTATGTGACAGCTATCTGGCGGCTTATCTGCTCAGCACCAATGCACAGTTTCGCCACTTGAAGGTTCAAAATGCACTGAGTGGCGACCATAAGATCCGCATGGCGGTCCGGGCTAACCGTGATTCACCGTTGGTAAGTATTTTAAACAAGCAGCTTCCGACTATCACAGATAAAGATGTCAATGACTATATGCTTCAGGATGTTTTCTA
>CAMBUC010000097.1 GCA_945871045.1 uncultured bacterium | reverse complement strand
CATCCTCCATATAGGCAGAACCGAGAATGAAGGAGATCGCATGTTGTTCTGCGGAGCGCTCTAAATTACAAAAGGGACACTCATCACCGGCACGGAATGCCTCGGTGAGAGGGAAGGTTGCGATATTTTTGTTCATGGAAATCCTCCTTTACATAAGATGATGCCTTATTCCGGGAGTGGCAAAAAGACCGGTTTTCGTTTCTTGAATATCGTGTAATGTGTAAATCCTGCCTCGCGTAAAATGCGGGGGACTTGATCAAATGCATACGCCACATGCTGTGGTTCATGAGCATCGGAACCGATCGTGATGATCTCGCCACCGAAGGAACGGTAATGCTTTAAAATATCCTCGCATGGATTGGGATGTCCCAAACCATATTTGAAACCACCGGTATTGATCTCGATACCTTTGCCCATTTCGATCAGTTTTTTCAACACCGCATCCAACACGTCTGCATACGCTTCGTAGGAATAGTATTTATTTGTGTTGGGACCGTAGCGGACCACATAATCAATATGTCCGTACACATCGAAATCAGAGAACACTTCCAGATTTTCCAAAATGGACTCAAAATAGCGTCGGTAAGCCTCGTGTTCTTCCCGGCCGATAAAAAAATGCTTATAGTAAGGATCCAGTCCGTCAATGGCATGGGAAGAGCAGATAACCTGATCATAATCGTGTGTGCAGACTACATCATGCAGTTTTTTTGCAAGATGGGGCTGGATGCCGATCTCAATTCCGTGGAGTACGGGGAACATTCCTTCATATTTTTTCGCAAGGGCAGGAATCTCCTGTTCGTAAGTTTCCACGTCCAGCAAAAACAGATCCGGCGGATCAGAGGGAAAATCATAGTCCAGATGATCCGTAAAACAGATACCGGAAAGACCGGCGTTTTGTGCTGCTTTTATCATATCCTCAGGGTTTGCTTCGCTGTCACCGGAAAAGTGGCAATGCATATGTGTATCCCATAACATTTTGTACATCTCCTTTGTTTTCTGCAATTGAAAAACTGCATGTTCTTTCTTTTCCATAACATTGTGTAAAGTTTTGCACAAAAAGTCAAGCAATAGATGAAATACTTAGATAAATATTTAACAAAGTGAATATAGGGGTTGAATTTTTGTTTATAATTTAGTACAATAACAGCAGATTGGGCGTGTCCCATTTGCAAAAACAACATTATTAAAATTCTTAGGAGGAATTCAAAATGGCAGTAAGAGTAGCAATTAATGGTTTTGGCCGTATCGGTCGTCTTGCTTTCAGACAGATGTTTGGAGCAGAGGGTTATGAAGTAGTGGCAATCAACGATTTAACAAGCCCTAAGATGTTAGCACATCTGTTAAAGTATGATTCATCACAGGGTAAGTACGCTTTAGCTGATACCGTATCTGCTGGAGAGGACACCATTACCGTTGATGGAAAGACACTTAAGATCTACAAAGAGCCCGATGCAAACAATTGTCCTTGGGGCGAGTTAAACGTAGACGTAGTATTAGAGTGCTCTGGTTTCTACACCAGCAAAGAGAAAGCTCAGGCTCACATCAATGCAGGCGCTCGTAAGGTTGTTATCTCTGCACCTGCAGGAAACGATCTTCCTACTATCGTATACAACGTAAACCACACAACATTAAAGCCTGATGATACCATCATCTCAGCAGCTTCTTGTACAACAAACTGCTTAGCACCTATGGCTAAGGCTCTGAACGATTTAGCAGGCATCAAGTCTGGTATCATGAGCACTATCCATGCTTACACCGGAGATCAGATGATCCTTGACGGACCTCAGAGAAAGGGTGACTTAAGAAGATCTCGTGCAGGTGCTGTAAACATCGTTCCCAACTCTACCGGAGCTGCTAAGGCAATCGGCTTAGTTATCCCTGAGTTAAACGGAAAGTTAATCGGATCTGCTCAGCGTGTTCCTACCCCTACAGGATCTACCACTATCTTAGTTGCAACTGTTGAGAAGTCTGTAACCAAGGAAGAGATCAATGCAGCTATGAAGGCAGCAGCTACTGAGTCATTCGGTTACAATGAGGATGAGATCGTATCTTCTGATATCGTAGGAAGCACCTATGGATCAATCTTCGATGCAACTCAGACAATGGTTGGCGAGGACAACTTAGTACAGGTTGTTTCTTGGTATGATAACGAGAACTCTTATACTTCACAGATGGTTCGTACAATTAAGTACTTCTCTGAGTTAGCATAAGATTTTTCTAGACTCGAATTACAACGACTCAAAAAGGGTCCGGTCAGTTTGGACCGGACCTTTTTGTTTCACTGGGCAACAGTGAATAACATACATTTTAATGGAGGTTTAATCATGGGATTAAATAAGAAATCCGTTGATGATATCAACGTGGCAGGCAAGCGCGTCCTTGTTAGATGCGACTTTAACGTACCTTTAAAGGAAGGCAAGATCACAGACGAGACCCGTATCGTGGCAGCACTTCCCACCATCCAGAAATTGATCAAGGACGGCGGAAAGGTGATCCTTTGCTCACATCTTGGAAAAGTAAAGAACGGCCCTAACGAGGGTGAGTCTTTAGCACCCGTTGCAGAGCGTCTTGCTGAGAAGTTAGGACAGCCTGTAAACTTCGTTGCAGATTACAACGTAACCGGTGAGGCAGCTACTGCAGCAGTAGAGGCTATGAAAGAGGGCGATGTTGTATTATTACAGAATACACGTTTCCGTGGAAAAGAAGAGACCAAGAACGGCGAGGAGTTCTCTAAAGAGTTAGCAGATCTGTGTGACGTATATGTATGTGACGCATTCGGTTCTTCTCATAGAGCACATGCTTCTGTTGCAGGTGTGACAGATGTTGTTCGTGCAAAGGGCGGCGAGTGTGCAGTTGGATACTTGATGCAGAAAGAGATCGAGTTCTTAGGAAATGCAGTAGAGAATCCGGTACGTCCTTTCGTAGCAATCCTTGGCGGCGCTAAGGTTGCAGATAAGTTAAATGTTATCAACAACCTGATTGAGAAGTGTGATACCCTCATCATCGGTGGTGGTATGGCTTACACCTTCTTAAAGGCAAAGGGCTATGAGATCGGAAAGTCATTAGTAGATGACGAGAAACTTGATTACTGCAAGGAGATGATCGAGAAGGCTGAGAAGGCAGGAAAGCAGTTATTACTTCCTGTAGATACCGCTGTAGCAGCAGGTTTCCCTGATCCCATCGATGCAGAGATCGCTGTTGATTATGTGGATGCAGACAAGATGCCTGCAGACAAGTTAGGTCTTGATATCGGACCGAAGACTGCTGAGTTGTACGCAAACGCTGCAAAGACAGCAAAGACTGTTGTTTGGAATGGACCGATGGGTGTATTCGAGAACCCTGTTCTTGCAAAAGGAACCATCGCTGTTGCACAGGCACTGGCTGATACCGACGCTACAACCATTATCGGTGGTGGAGATTCAGCAGCAGCAGTTAATCAGTTAGGTTTCGCAGATAAGATGAGTCACATTTCAACCGGTGGCGGTGCTTCCTTAGAGTTCTTAGAGGGTAAGTCACTTCCCGGAGTAGCAGCAGCCGACGATAAGTAGAGCACTTAGCGAATCCGAGCCTTTGGCGATGGATGAGGTTAGTGCGAACTTAGTTCGAAGGAACTTGGCGAGGTATTTTCGAGCCTAGTGAATCGAACTTCCTTATAAAAAAATACGGAGGAATTTTTTGATATGGCAAGACGTAAAATTGTAGCCGGAAACTGGAAGATGAACATGACTCCCAGCGAGGCAGTAAAATTATGTGCAGAGTTAAAGGATTTAGTAAAGTCTGATAGCGTAGATGTAGTATATTGTGTACCTGCAATCGACATCGTTCCCGTTGTTGAGGCAGTAAAAGGCACAAACGTAGAAGTTGGTGCAGAAAATATGTACTTCGAAGAGAAGGGTGCTTTCACCGGCGAGATCTCAGCAGCAATGTTAGTAGATGCAGGTGTTAAGTATGTGATTATCGGACATTCAGAGCGCCGTGATTACTTCAAGGAGGATGACGCTTTACTGAACAAGAAAGTAAAGAAGGCATTCGAGGCAGGACTTACTCCGATTCTTTGCTGTGGCGAGAGTTTAGAGCAGAGAGAGATGGGCGTAACCATGGATTGGATCCGTTTCCAGATCAAGTCTGATTTAGTAGGAATCACTGCTGATCAGGTAAAGAGCATGGTAATCGCTTACGAGCCTATCTGGGCAATCGGAACCGGAAAGACCGCTACTACTGAGCAGGCTCAGGAAGTATGCAAGGGCATCCGTGACTGCATCGCAGAGATGTATGATGAGGCTACTGCAGAGGCAGTTCGTATCCAGTACGGCGGATCTGTAAATGCAGGAAACGCAGCAGAGTTATTCGCACAGCCCGACATCGACGGCGGACTGGTTGGCGGCGCTAGCTTAAAGGCTGACTTCGGCTCAATCGTAAACTATTAAGAACGGACTCTTCATAATCGAAAACTTTTAAGAGCAAGTTCTTAATAGTCAAAAATTATTAATTTGTAATTTAAATAGAAAACCGCTATACGAATCTAAAGCATTCGTATAGCGGTTTTTTTGTTTCAATTTAAGGATGTTCAATTTGATGAATGTAAATAGATAATACACATGATTGATTAACAACATTTGACAAGACAGTAAATAAGTGCTACTATTTAGATGTTTCAATGAGGTTTAAAGAGAGGATCATCTATGGTTGATTTTCATACACATATATTGCCCGGTATCGATGACGGGAGCCGTGATGTGGAACTTTCGCTTCAGATGTTATATGAAGAATTAAAAAACGGTGTTGACCATGTTGTGTTTACACCGCATTTTTATGCAGATCATGATTCTATCGATAATTTTTTAAAGCGAAGAGAAAGAAGTTGTCGGAAGCTGATGGCCGAAATTGAAAGCGATGAGGAATTATCCCGGATCAAGTATGCGTTTGGAGCAGAAGTCTACTATTTCGGAGGAATCGGAAATGCGGCAGATGTTCGGAAGTTATGTATTTTAGATACAGACATTCTTTTGTTGGAAATGCCCTTTTGTCAATGGACCGATGCCATGTATGAGGATGTAGCGAAACTGATCCGCAAACAAAAATTAACGATCATTTTGGCTCATATCGAGCGATACATAGATTTCCAAAAGAAAAAAGATGTGTGGGACCGTATCTTTGAATTACCGGTGATCCCGCAGATGAACGCAGGACCCTTTATGGATTGGAAGCGAAGGCGCAAAGTATTAAAACTTGCAGATGCGCAGGAAATGATCCTTCTTGGAAGCGATGCCCACAATATGGACTCCCGAAAACCCAATCTTGCGGCAGCCTGTAGTTGGATCCAAAAGAAATTGGGAGAAGAATTTTTATCAGGACAGGAACGGTTGGAGCAGCAACTGTTAGGAGTATAGTTGGGAAACAATGAGTAGACGCAGATATCTGAAAGGCTCAAAGAAAAATATCATAGCAGTGGTGATCCTGTGCCTGGTGATCGCGGTCATGGCAGGCGGTGCATATGTGCTGCAAAGACAGTTTGCAGAAAAAAACCGAAGACAGGATCAAACTGTGCAGAAAACGGAACAAATACAATCAACAGAGCAAGTATCGGCGGATGACGTGTTTGAGCCGACCATGGAACTTCAGTTGGAAGACGGAATCTATGGAAGTGACCATAAAATAGACAACTATTTGTTCATGGGAACCGATTATAGCGGAAACGAACAGGGAACCGGCGAGGAATACCGTGGAACGATGGCGGACTTTCTGATGCTTGTCACCGTCGATCACACAGATCAAAGTTATGCTTATGTAGAATTGAACCGGGACACGATGACGGAGATCGTGTTGCTGCAGACTGATGGATCAGATGGCGCAAGCGCTATCCTTCAACTTTGTACTGCTCACTGGTATGGAGGCAATCGAAGAGCAAGTTGTAAAAACACCGTGAGGGCGGTATCAGATCTGCTGGGAGGATTGCCAATTGATGAGTATTATGAATTAAATATGACCGGAATACCGACCATCAACCATGCAGTCGGCGGTGTTGAGGTCACCATTGAGGATGACTTCTCGCAATCAGATCCCAGTCTGGTGATGGGGGAGACAATCACGCTGAGTGATGAGCAGGCGTACCATTTTCTGCACGATCGCATGAATGTGGGCGACGGTGAAAATACTTCCCGCATGCGCAGACAGCAGGCTTATATGAGCGGACTGTTTGAAAAGATCAGCCGTCTGCAAAACGAGGATGAGCAGTTTCTGGTCAAACTGTTGCAGGATCTCAGTGAATATGCTGTGTCCAGCATGGATTATAACCAGATCGGCGGAGTCCTTCGCAACGTACGTGGCTATCAGTATGACGGGCGGTATACTTTTGACGGGGAAACCGGACTGGGTCAGGCACTGGGCGATGGATTGGATCATACAGAATTTTACATGGATGAAGCCGATAAACTAGAAAAACTGACACAGATCTATCATCTGCAAAAGATCACAGATGCAGAAGACGAAGATTACGAAGACGAAGAGGAAGAATAACGATGAGTGAAACAAAAGAAACGATACCGGTGATAGAAGATGATGCAGTAGAGATCGATTTGGTCGAACTGTTTTATTATCTGCGGCATAAATTGGTGTGGCTCATATTGGCAGTCATTCTTGGCGGTGTCATCGCCGGTGCTGTCTCCTATTATCTTTTAACACCAAAATATGAAGCCACCGCAAAGGTGTATATGGTGTCTGCATCATCCGATTCCCTGATCAATCTGTCCGATCTGAATCTCGGAACTTCCTTGTCAGCAGATTATGAGGA
This sequence comes from uncultured bacterium, assembly GCA_945871045.1. Taxonomy (GTDB): domain Bacteria; phylum Bacillota; class Clostridia; order Lachnospirales; family Lachnospiraceae; genus W0P33-017. Next base: position 699 of record CAMBUC010000097.1, on the reverse strand, counting down.
AATGCTTCGTATTCGTCCGGTCTATGAAAAGATCGTAGAAGAACTGGAATTGGACTATACCTACGAGGAGTTTTTGAAGCTCATAGAGATCTCTACAGTCGGGAATACCCGTGTGCTTCAGATCACAGTAGAGACACAGGATCCCGAGGAATCAAAAAATATTGCAAACTTACTGGCTGATCATGCAGAAAACTATCTGCCGGAGTTGATGGAAACCTCGGAACCAAACGTGGCGGAGTATGCCATCGTACCGGAGGAACCCAGTTCTCCCAACATCATTATGAATACGGCCATCGGAGCGCTGGCAGCCCTTGTCTTGCTCGGTGGAAGTTTTACCGTGAAATTTGTCATGGATGATACGTTCAAATCCGCAGATGACATCGAGCGTATTTTTGGCGTCATGCCCCTTACCGTGATCCCGGAATCAGACAGCAAGGAATTAAAGTCAAAGAAGCGCAGAAAAAAGGGAAAAAAGCGCAGATAACGGCCGGGTACCAAGAAAAACAGGAACGAGGAAGAACAGTTTATGAGTATAACAAGAAGACCCCGCATGAATCAGAATGCTGTAATAGAAAAGGTCATGACAGACAGATCACAACCTGTCACCAGACCAAAAGACAAAGTAAACGTAGAGCATATCGATATCAAGGACTTAACGGAAGACACGAAGTCCCGTCCTCTGAACAAAGTGATCATGGA
>CAMBUC010000096.1 GCA_945871045.1 uncultured bacterium | reverse complement strand
GACGATTTTCATGGATTTTTGCATCGTAACTGTGAAGGTACTGAACAGTTACGAAAAAAGAATAGCACAAACCGGTAAGCTCAAAAAAAGGGAGATATGTTTTCTGTGCTTTCGCACGTCAGGTGCAGCACAGAAAATATATCTCCTTTTTGGTCTTACGTCCGAAAAAGAACGATCTATCTGGCCAAAATCTCAGTGATCTCTGCCACATACATCGTGTGGTAGTCTTTGTCTTTGTACCAGGTACTGTCAATGGAATCGTCAATGAATCCATCCGGCAGGATCTTGGTGGCAGACATCTTGCGGCAGATCAGAACAAGATTTCCCTCGTCGATGTACGGTGTGCCATCAGAGGAATAATCTAAATGCATTTTTGCATTGGCGATCTTGTCTTCGTTGCGTCCGGAAACGGCTCCGAAATACTTGAGGGCACGTTTGTTGTCTTTGTTCTGCTTGTCAAAGAATGTCAGAGAGAACGTCTCCTGTTTGTCAATAAATTCTTTTGTGTAGCGGCTGTCGCGAATATAGATCGTTACAACATTTTTTCCCCAAAGAACACCGATCGTGCCCCAGCTGGCGGTCATGGTGTTTGCTTTTTTATCATCGCCGGCAGTTACTGCCATCCATTCGGTTCCGATTTTTGTAAAAGGATTGATGTCGAGAAGATCTGTTGGGTAAGGTTGAAATGTATGCATATAAAATCTCCTTTACGTAATATTGACGGGCATCACATACTGCTCCTTAAATGATCTGTTCTTAGCATAGCATAATTGCCTGGGGTATGCAAAAACTTTGTACAAAAAAAACGGGATTTTTTGTACGAATTTACTTGCAGGATAGATATTTTTTTCATATCATAGCAGTAGATTTCGGAAAGGAGGAATTGCAGGCATGCGGCTTTTATTAGCAGAGGATGAGCAGGATTTGAATCATATTTTGACCAAGAGGCTGACGAAGGAAGGATATTCGGTAGACAGCTGCCTGAATGGAGCAGAGGCCTTGGAATGTCTGGAAGCGGCTGAATATGATGCGATCGTTTTAGATATCATGATGCCAAAGGTCAGTGGCCTTGAGGTGTTGAAACAGTTAAGAAGAGAACAGAAAGATACGCCGGTTATTTTTTTGACAGCCAAAGATGGGATCGAAGACCGGGTGTTGGGACTGGATAGCGGTGCCAATGATTATCTGGTAAAACCTTTTTCGCTGGAGGAACTTTGTGCCAGGCTGCGGGTTTTGCTGCGCACCAGAAGCGGCGCTTCAAAAAATGAACTTGCCGTTTCGGATCTGGTGCTGGATTGCAGTACGCAAAAGGTCACGCGCGGCGGCAGGGAGATCATTCTCTCGGCAAAGGAATATGCGCTTTTAGAATATATGATGCATAACACAGGGGTGATACTATCCAGAGAAAAAATCGAAAATCATATCTGGAATTTCGATTATGAGGGTGGTACGAATGTGGTAGATGTCTATATCAGTTATCTCAGGAAAAAAATAGATGAGGGGCAGGAAAAGAAACTGATCCATACGGTTCGGGGGAGAGGTTATGTGCTTCGGGAGGAAGGATGAAAGGTTGGTCGATTCGTTGGAAAATCACACTGTGGTTTTCGATTGCGATTATTTTAATGACGATCCTGACGATTTTTTCCGAATTAACGCTCAGTGGCGTGGTGCTTCAGAAAGGAATACAGGATCAGCTCATTGAAATTGTAGAAAACAATGTGGATGAAATTGAATATTATGAGATCGTAGAAAACACCGACGGAGACAGCGATCTATACATGGAATATAAAGAAGGTTATCTGGAAATTGATGATGATTTTCTTGATGTTGTGAATCATGTTTACACCGCCTTGTATGAAGAACCGGGAACGCTGTTGTATGGGGAAAATCCGGTGGCAAAGGCTGCGGAAGACAAGCCTTTTGTAAATGGAACCATACAGACCATCCGGTGTAAGGGAATCAGATATTATATCTATGATCATCATTTACAGGGAGAAAATCTGGAAGAACTCTGGCTTCGGGGAATTGTTTCTGAAGAGACGGGGACACAGAAGATTCATTTTCTAGCAAGGATTTCCCTGATCTTATTGCTGGCGTTGTGTTTTCTGGCAGTGATCGGAGGTTATTGGATCGCAGGTAATTGTCTCAAGCCTGTTAAGAAGATACAGGCGGCTGTAGATAGTATTCGGGAAGGGGACGACCTGAGTAAAAGAATTCATATCGGAAAAGGAAACGATGACCTTCATCGGCTGGCAAATACCTTTGATGAAATGTTTGATCGCATGGAAAAGGTTTTCCTTCAGCAAAAAAAATTTACATCGGATGCTTCCCATGAACTTCGGACACCGGTCTCTGTCATTTTATCGCAATGTGAGTACTCCCTGAGTGAGCCACAGACCCGGGAGGAATATATGGAGGCGCTGCAGTTGATCGAACGTCAGGGGCAAAGGATGTCAACGATGATAAACGAACTTTTGACAGTGACCCGGTTGGAACAAAAGAAAACGTCCATTGAGTTGGAACCTTTGAATTTTTCACAATTAGTAGAAGCCGTTTGTCAGGATATGGCTTTGATCCGTGAAAAAGAGATTTGTTTGAGAAGCGAGATCGAAAAAGATATTTTTATACAAGGAAACAAAGAACTGCTAATACAACTTTTAAATAATCTGATCGTGAATGCTTACCGTTACGGAAAACCCAACGGACACATTCTGGTTCAGTTGAGCCGGACAGAGGAACAGGTTCGGTTATCCGTATCGGATGACGGGATCGGGATGCGTGCAGAGGAACTGCCACAGATATGGAATCGGTTTTATCAGGCAGATGTGTCCCGTGGAAGTCAGGGCAGCGGACTGGGACTTTCCATTGTAAAAGAAATCGCTTCCCTGCATCAGGGAAGTATGTCGGTAGAGTCGAAACCGGGAGAAGGCAGCACATTTATTTTTTCTTTAAAAATAAATCGTTTCTAATGTTGCTCTAATCTTTCTTTGTTATACTCTGTAATATCAAAGAAAGGGAGGTTATTTCATGAGAAATAAGAATAAAAAAATTTTAACAGGTATTTTAGTAGCAATGACATTGATCAGTTCGGTAGCAGTCTTTCGGGGAGAGATATCTGCTGCACAGGTGGACGCAGTAAGTTCGGCAACACAGAAAGCGCCCGCTTCCAAAACAACGAACAAAAAGGTGATCGGTACTTCCAAAGCGAAACAGAATGCATTAGCAGATGCAGGCTTAAAGTCAAGTGACGTGACCTTTACAAAGGCAAAACTGAAAACTGACGATGGAGTGCGTTATTATGACATCAAATTCCATACCGGAAGTGCAAAGTATGAGTATGAGGTGGAAGCCTACAAGGGAACCATTTTTGAAAAGGAAGTAAAGAAAGTAAAAAAGGCAACGACCAATAAATCCTATATCGGTGTGAACAAAGCCAAGGAAATTGCTTTGACACATGCGGGTGTCTCTGCCTCTAAAGCAGACTTTATCAAGGCAAAACTGGATAAGGACGACGGCAAGCGGGTTTATGAGGTGGAATTCTATCAGGGAACAATGGAATATGAATATACGATTGATGCTTATACAGGAAAAATCCTTGAGTGGGATATGGAATATGATGATTGATCCAAGGATATGTTTCGAATCAGATCGTAGTTGGATGAAAAGGAGCCGCTTGCGGCTCTTTTTCTTTCGTCCTTGAAGATGGCGGATAACAATTAAACTCAGAGGAAAAAGGAGAAACTTTCAAAAACATCTTGCAAAAAGAGGAAACATTGTGTAGAATATAATAAGTAGTGGAGTGTGTATAAGTATTACACATTTTATGATCGGAAGAATACAGATCAGAATTGGCTTCAATAAATAAGAAATAGAAATAGTAAAGGATGGATAAGAGATGGCTAAGAGAATCTTGATCGCAGATGATGCAGCATTTATGCGGATGATGTTGAAGGATATTTTGTCCAAAGGTGGTTACGAGATTGCTGGAGAAGCAGCAGACGGTAACGAAGCACTTGCTAAGTATAAAGAATTAAAACCGGATCTTGTAACAATGGATATCACCATGCCTAACTGTGACGGAATCCAGAGTTTAAAGCAGATCAAGGCTGCAGATGCCGGAGCAAATGTTGTAATGTGTTCTGCGATGGGTCAGCAGGCAATGGTTATCGAGGCGATTCAGAGTGGCGCAAAGGATTTCATCGTAAAGCCGTTCCAGGCAGATCGTGTTTTGGAGGCAATCAAAAAAATCCTCGGCGAATAGTTACATATGTAAAAACGCAAATAAAAGCGTCCGTTATATGCGGACGCTTTTTTGTCGTATAGGAAACTTTGTTTCCTATACGACAATCTTTTCTGTTATATTTGGAAACTACACCAGTTCAGCAATGCGGCTGACTGCAACATAGATCTCCGAAATCTTGTACCAGGTAGGATAATCTACAATGCCGGTTGCAGGCAGTCCAAATACAGATTGAAATTTTTTTACAGCGTCCCTGGTGGAAGGTCCGTAAATACCATCTGCCGTCACAGTTGGAATGGCGGGATAGTTTTGATGGATCCGGTTTAACTGCTGCTGAAGCTGGCGAACTTTCGATCCGCTTGAGCCAACGGAAAGATCATAGCCCGGCCATGAGGACGGAATGCCTGAGATCTCATCGGCAGAGTTAATATAGATGGTGCTTCCATAATAATTGCGAAGAATCTGGATGGCAGATAATCCCTGATCCCCCAAATATTTGGAACCCCATTGTGAAAGCCAGTTTGGACAACTAACGGTCCGCCCATCACAATACTGTGTGAGAATAGGCTGAATCACATTTGGACGCGACAGATAATTCTCAAACATTTCATCCACTACCCGGGAGATCGGTTCGTAGATCGTTCTTCCGTAAGACCATTTTTGGTCATAGGCGGTGGAAGAAGTGATGGTAAAATTGTAACCTTTGTTGCGATACATCGGAGCAAATAGTTTCAAGTATAGGCTGGGAGAGGAAAAGGAAGTACTTCTATAGGGAAATTGTGGTGCGTCCCAAGGACAGTAAATATAGGACAAAAGGGCAAGCCTATGAAGTCGTAAAAAAATAATGGCATCAGGGGTATAGATTTTGAGAACGGTCAGATGTATAATAAAAACACAGGTTGCGAAAGGGACCGGATTAGGCATGGGAATTGTAGAATTAGAAGAACTTGAGGAGTTAAGCGAGGATGCTTTGGTGGAGCAACTCTCTGAATCAATTAGAAGAAGCGATATGGGAGCAACAAAGTCAGCCAGAGCAGTGTCAAAGGACATGAGGGACAAATATGCAGTTTAGGATAGAAGGGAAGTGGACAGATGGACAAGGATGTATTACAGGAACTGGTAGCAGGTATTCTTGCAGTGATGCATGATAACGTAGAGCGTATCGTTTTATATGGTTCTGTTGCCAGAGGAACAAATACAGCAGAATCCGATGTTGATGTTGCGATGCTTGTACATGGTGCATTGGATCGGGATACAGAAGACAAACTGTCTGACTTTATTGTGGATATGAATATCAAATATGACAGAGTATTTTCAGTGATAGACATTGATGCGGAGAAGTTCTTTCAATGGGAAGCAGTTACACCGTTTTATCAGAATGTCAATAAGGAGGGTATTGTTCTTTGGAAAGCAGCATGATACAACTCTCACAGTATCGCTTGGCAAGAGCAAGGGAAGTATATCACGATTCAGAAACTCTTCTGAACCAAAAAAGTTATGCATCTTCGGTAAATCGTTCCTACTATGCAATATTTCATGCATTGCGGGCTGTGACTGCGCTTGATGGTTTTGACTCCAGTAAACATTCTGGGGTTATCTCCTACATGAATAGGGAATATGTAAAAACAGGTATTTTTGATAAACGTTTATCAAAGATATTGGATACAGCCTTTCGACTTCGTGAGAAAGCAGATTATGATGATTTTTTTGTTGTATCATCAGATGCAGCAAAGGAACAGCTTGAAAAGGCAGCGGAAGTCATTGGTATGGTAGAAGCGTATTTGCAGCAGAGATGGAGTGAAATATTGTAAACTGCGGAGGATAAATAAAGATTGGCGGAAAGTCGTTCACATTACGTGGGCGGCTTTTTTCGTGCAATCTCCCTAAAGAATCAGCATCATGTCCGGCTATTCACGCCACTGACACCACATATCCCACGCGTTAGTATATAGGTGTAAGGAACAGTAAGATGTTTCAAAAAAATAATAATTTCAAGGACACAACTATGCAGGTGATATTTCGAGGACACAAAGAGGGGAATAAAATCAGCATTAAGATGATTAGCCCCACAGGCGAGCAGAAAACTGTCATCACAATGGACATGCCACAGGGAGAAGACTGGCGTGCAGATATGGAGTGCTATGATAAAGTTCTATCTGCATATGAGGAACGATTGAGTAAAGCCTTGCAATTAGCGCAGTTGCAACAGGCAGAAGAAGTGGAACAGTCCGAGCAAGAATAGGAGGCAATCACCATGGGAATTAGATTCAAGAGTATTCGGCAAAACAATATGATTGGTTTAGTGATGGTTTATCCAGACGGTCACCAACGAAACGTCCTGTTCGCAGAACTGCCAATGGATGGAGATTGGCGCGCAGATGTAGACTTTTACGATGAAATCGAAGCTGCATACAAAAAGCGTCTGCGCAGAGCATTTCACAGATAAGTGTCATAAAAAATAGAGTGAATGTATAAGTGTGAAATTTTTGCATTAACTCTTTTTTTATGATATCATACATCATAGATAAATCCCGATAAATAAATTTTATAGGGAACAGAAACTTTGAATTTGTGGGGGTGACGATAATCAAAGTGTTTTTTGACCAAATTCGAAAACCAAGTAAAAATGTGCCAATCAAGAGACAGATAGTTATTACATTAGGAGTAATTCTGTTAGGCTTTTCCCTTGGCGTATTCCAGAAATGGATAGATGGCACAGGTGGAAGTAGTCTGCCTTCAATATTACAACAACTGGATATTGGAAACTATTTTGGACGATTGGCAATATGGATTTTGCTTGGAACAATAATTTCTGTATATTCTGAATCTCCGTTGAGAGCTGCTATTAACACATTCTTTTTCTTCATAAGTATGTTGGCAGGATACTACATCTATTGCAATTTTGTTTTGGGTTTCTTGCCGAGAACTTATATGCTGATGTGGATAGTAATTTCTTTTGCGTCAATCTTTATGGCGTATATCTGTTGGTATGCTAAAGGCGAAGGAATTATTGCATTATCTATATCAAGTATCATCATAGGCGTTTTACTTGCACAGGCATTTAATCTCAGCATCTCGCAAGGCTTTTATATGTATGACCTTTTGGAGGTGCTTACGTGGATAGTTGCTGTGTTTCTATTACGAAGAAAACCAAAAGAATATGCCATTGAAATCGGTTTATCTGTTGTGATTGCATTTATTTATCAACTTGTAATGCCCCATTGGGGATAATGATAAATAAGAATTTGACAAAGGAGTGTGATTGTATGACGATGTATGAAAAATACTGTCATTTGG
>CAMBUC010000095.1 GCA_945871045.1 uncultured bacterium | reverse complement strand
GACTGAACATTTATGAGCACACGTTTGTAAAGGAATTTAAGGATCATACCGCTGTGACAGATCATGGGAATATTGCGTTTCAAAAAGTGATTTTTGCGACGCATTTTCCTATAGACAATAAGCATGGCATGTATTTTCTGAAACTGTATCAGCACCGCTCCTATGTCGTCGCGCTGGAGCATGCGGCGGATGTGGACGGCATGTATCTGGATGCCGAAAAAGGGGGATTTTTTTTTCGCAATTACGGAAATCTGCTGCTTTTGGGCGGCGGTTCCCATCGCACCGGAAAATCCGGAGGAAACTGGCAGCAGTTGTATGATTTTGCAGGAGAACATTATGCGGGTGTCATACCCCGGTATGCGTGGGCAACGCAGGACTGTATGTCGCTGGATGGGATGCCATATATCGGACCATATGCGAAGCACATGCCGGATTGCTATGTGGCGACAGGCTTCAATAAATGGGGAATGACATCCTCCATGGTGTCCGCCATGATCCTCACGGATCTGGTCATGGAAAAAGAAAATCCCTATGCAGAAGTATTTGATCCCGCCAGAAGCATGTGGACATCGCAGTTGCTGTCGAATGGCTGGATAGCGATCACCAATCTGCTGACGATATCGAAAAAGCGCTGTCCGCATCTTGGATGTGCCTTAAAGTGGAATCCGGTGGAACATTCCTGGGATTGCCCCTGCCACGGTTCACGTTTTGAAGAGGATGGCACTCTGATCGACAATCCGGCAAACGGAAATCTTTGTTAACACAGTCAAAGAGCCTATTTTTATCACAAAAATTGGTGAGATATTAAATAGTGAAAATGATGGCATGGCACGCAGATGTACGAAAATGCAAAAAAATTTTACAAAAAAAGTAATATGTGGTATAACAATAGCATAATTATTAAAAATTATGGGGGCGATTTTAATGAAAAAACAAAAGAAAAATGAAAATGGAGGAATCAAACAAAAAATGATGAAGGGGATCATGATTCCCCTGATCGCAGTATTTATTTTGGTAGGAGTAGTCAGTATTTTGGTTATCGGAGCCGCAGTTTCTGATATTCGAAAAGAAGAAATTACAGCGGAATCACAGCAGGTAAGCACGTTAGTCAGTGAATATTTCACAAAGTATGTGGGGATTACATCACAGCTTGCTGCAAACAATGAATTAAAGACGGTTTTGGAAGAAACAAAGGCCGGTGATGATCTTACAATGGCAGAGAATTATTCATCTGTGCTTAAAACCATGACAAATACATACAATCTTGATAAAGAGAACATTTTGGTTTGTTGGATTGCAGACGTGGATTCCAGCCGTTGTGTAGAAGATGAGAACAGTGGATATGTTTCGCCGATGGGAGAATGGGACATTACCTCAAGACCATGGTTTGTAGCGGTGAAGGAGACAAATGCGACGATTATAACGGAACCTTACGAAAATGCTTCCTTAGGAATTTTGGTATCAAGTATTATCACTCCTGTATACGGGGATGGTGGTGAGATCATTGGAGTGGCTGCAGTGGACGTATCTGTGGACACTCTGATCAAGATGATGTCACAGCACTCGCTCGGTAACAAGGGATATTTCATGCTTCTGTCTCCGGAAGGCAATATTATCTATGGACCCAAAGAAGAAATAATCAATTGTAGCATTGCAGATATTGGCATTGATAAGAAAGTACTGAGTGCTGTTGAAGAGAAAGCGGATAAGGATATCATTTATAATTGGAATGGAAAAAAATATGGTTCTTATATGATGATAGCTACAACAGGCTGGTCAGTTTTAAGTGGTATGCCAAGTGAGGAATATAACAGTGTTATTACAAAACTGGTCATTGTTATTACGTTGTTCTTTATCGTAGCGCTGATACTGCTTACAATCATAATAGAAAGAATCGCAAGAGGAATTATTGATCCGCTGAAGCGTTTAGAGGATGTTGCAGAAAAGATTGCTGTCGACGATCTTGAGGTGGAAATTCGTACAATTTCACAGGATGAAGTTGGAAAGGTAGCGGCTGCCTTAAGTAGAACGGTAACAAGATTAAAAGATTATATAAAATATATTGATGAAGTAACAGATGTACTGAATGAAATTGCAGATGGAAATTTAAGATTTGAATTAAGTCAGGATTATACCGGCGAATTTCAGAAGGTAAAAGTTGGATTAGAAGAACTCTCCCAACGGTTGACCAGCACCTTGCAGAATATTGATGATGCATCTGTTCAGGTGTCCGGTGGTGCTGACCAGATCGCAAGCGGAGCACAGTCTTTGGCAGATGGTGCAACTTCACAGGCTGCCGGTATCCAACAACTTCAGGCCTCTGTTACGGAGATTTCAGAACAGGTTAACTCTACTGCCCGATTTGCAGATGAAGCAAAGAAGCGTGTCACTGACATGAATCGGGAAATTGAATTTAGCAATGAACAGATGAAGAATGCTGTGCAGGCAATGAACGAAATCAGCAGATGGTCTAATGAAATTGAAAATATAATTACAACCATAGAAGAAATTGCGGATCAGACCAATCTTTTATCATTAAATGCTTCTATCGAAGCAGCGAGAGCGGGGGAGATCGGAAGAGGATTCGCGGTGGTAGCCGGAGAAGTCGGCAACCTTGCTGGAGAGAGTATGAATGCGGTGCAGACTTCTGCGTCCTTAATTAAAAATTCTATGGATGCAGTTGAAAATGGTATGAAGATTGTCAATGATGCCGCAGTTCAGATGCAGCGGGCAATGGAGCATATCGAATTGTTGCAGAGTCTGATCGAGAATATAGATGATGCTTGTAACAAGCAGGATGAGGGAATCGAACAAGTGCGCCAGGCACTTGGACAAGTTTCTGAGGTCATCACGGATAATTCAGCCATGGCAGAAGAGAGTGCCGCTGCCAGCGAAGAGTTGTCGGCACAGTCTCAGAGCCTTACAAGTATGATAAAAGAATTTAAAATGTAAATTTTAGTTAGAACGACACCGGAAGGCTCTCGGGATAATTTCTTGAGAGCCTTATTCTGGTTCATAGGATATTTCTCCGAATTTCTCATGGAACAAAATGCTTTGCAAGGATGCGTGCAGCTGACAAGTTGGTGAAAACGGTAATTGTGGAAACAGTTTAGGTACGATATAATTAGTTCGAGTAGGCCAACATGCGGGCATGATTGACGAATGATGGACTAAAAATATGCGGATGATCAAAGGAGGAAAACGTATGACCGATTATTCGATCGCAAACACAACGAAAGAGGAGCGGATCGCTTTGATCAAACAGTGGATTCCGGACGAGGATGGCATCGAAGAAGAAGGAATGGATCTGTGGGATATTTATGCGGATTACATTAATGGGAAAAGAGAGATCGCCGAGATCAATGCATCCATGACCGGTATATTTTATACGGAGGAAGACCTGAAAAAATAATGCAATTTCTTTTGCTGCAAAGCAAATCTATAACAAAAGAGGAGGTAATTGTTATGTGGTTTTTGTTTGCATTGTTATCCGCCGTGTTTGCGGCACTTACATCGATACTGGCAAAAGTCGGAATTGATGGCGTGAACTCAAATCTTGCAACGGCTGTTCGCACGGTGGTGGTTGTGATCATGGCATGGGGAATGGTATTTCTCACAAATGCACAAAGCGGTTTATCTGAAATTGGAAAAAAGAGTTGGATCTTTTTGATATTGTCCGGACTTGCAACAGGAGCATCCTGGCTCTGCTATTACAAAGCCTTGCAGATCGGAGAAGCATCAAAGGTCGTACCTGTGGATAAATTGAGCGTTGTCATCACACTGGTATTGGCATTTGTGTTTCTGCATGAGGAATTCACTGCCAAATCTCTGTTCGGCTGTGTGCTGATCGGGGCAGGAACGCTGATCATGGTTTTATAGATTTTTGGTAACTGTTCAGAACAGATCGGAGCGGAACCGCGTAGACTCTACGTTTCACTTCGGTCGGTGCTAAGCAGACATCCACTGGATGTCTAGCACCGTGAAAACATGATTCAGGAGTGAAAAAATCCCATCGTCGAAGACGATTTTCATTGATTTTTTCATCGTGACTGTGAAGGTACTGAACAGTTACGAATTTTGGATGGTTTAAAATATCTGATGATAAAGGAAAGGGGACAGTGAAAATCACTGTCCCTCTTGTATTGTTTATAAAAATTTTACCGCCGTTGCGTTGGAAGATCGTTTTCTCGAGGTCTTTGCAAGATCATAGTTGTCAAGTGTGTATCTAAGGACCAAAACGTCGGCAACAAAAAGCACACCTGCTTTTATAGGGATGCTTCCTAATTCCACCGGGCTTTCGTGACCGCCGCATAGGAGAACAACATCCGCAAGGGTAGTGCCGGGTGCATCTGCGTGATGGGTGATCAGAATGATCTTGGCCCCGGATTTTTTTACCTCGGAAAGAATGTGCATCATATCGTGTGTGGCGCCGCTGTAGGAGATGAAGATCACCACATCCTCGGATGTCATGAGACTGGCTGCGATCAACTGCATATGGCTGTCCAAGGATATTCGGAATTTATTTGATATGGTAGAAAAGCGAACCCATATATCGTTGGCAAGGACCATGCTGCCGCCCTGACCGAAGCAATAAACACTTTTCGCATGTTTCAGCAGAAGCGCAGCCTGATCGATGGCGTCTGCTGATAGAACCGATGCCGTGTCTGATATGACTGATTGAAAGGAGCCTACCGAGTGCTCGATCAATTCTGCCGTCGACATTTCGGTAGTCAGACTTAAGGTAGAATGTGACGGCTGTGCTACATGTGCCTGAGCGAGGGATATTTTCATTTCATTATAACCGTTGAACCCCAGCTGGCGGCAGAACCGGTAAATGGTCGCTTCTGCAACGCCGCATTTTTCAGCCATAGAAGAGATTGAAAGATACTGCGCATCTTCCGAATGTTCCATTAAATAGTCAGCAACTGTCAAAGCAGTTTTTGTTAATGTGGGTTTTTTTTCTTCGAGAAGTTCCCAAAAATTTTGTTCTACCATAGTATAAGCCGCCTTTGTTTTTTTCATAATTATACAATTTGTGAAAAAATCTTTCAATAGAAAAAACATGAAAAACGACAAAAAATGATAAGATATTGTTGAAAATGTATGAGATTGAGCAAAATGCACAGTTTAAAAAGTGATAAATTGTATAAAACGCATATAGACATAATGAAAAAAATTTTCTATAATGAGTACATCAAATGGGAAGTAAAAGAAAGGAGAACTTTACTTATGAAAAGAAAAATCGCATTTTTGTTAGCAGGAGCGATGACTGTTGCGTCTCTTGCTGGATGTGGAGCAGAAGTTTCCACAACAAATGATGCACCCGCAAAAGAGGACAAGACTGAGGCTCCTGCTGAGGAGACACCCGCAGCAGATGCTGAGACACCCGCTGCTGAGGGAGATTCAACTGACGTTGCTGCAGACATTACCCTTTGGACATACCCGATCGGTAACTGGGGAAATGCAGAGACAGTTAATTCGATGATCGCATTATTCAATGAAGATTATCCGAACATCAACGTAACAGTTGAGTACCTTGATTACACCAACGGTGATGATCAGGTGAACACTGCAATCGAAGGTGGTCAGGCTCCTGACGTGATCATGGAAGGACCTGAGAGACTGGTTGCTAACTGGGGCGCTAAGGGCTTGATGGTAGACTTAAGCGACATCTTAACAGATGATGCAAAGAACGAGATCTACGACTCAGTATTATCTGCTTGTATCAACGCAGAGGGCAAGATGTATGAGTATCCTGTATGTATGACAGCTCACTGTATGGCTATCAACAAGACAGTATTTGAGAAGGCTGGCGCTTTAGAGTACGTTGACCTCAACTCTCGTACATGGACAACAGATGACTTCTTCAAAGCAATCGCAAAGGTTAATGAGTACAACGGTGGCAATACTGTTGGTGCTGTATTCTGCGGTGGTCAGGGTGGAGACCAGGGTACACGTGCTCTGATCAACAACCTTTACGGCGGAACATTTACAGATGCTGAGCATACAAAGTACACAGCTGATTCTGAAGAGAACGTAAAAGCTATTCAGGCATTATATGATGCAGAAGGAATCAACTTTGATGCTTCTATCGTTGGTGGAGACGAGATCAACCTCTTCCGTCAGGGACAGCTTAGCGTAGCATTCTGCTGGAATATCGCTCAGCAGTTAAATACTGATAACAATGACGCAGGTCTTACAAATGATGGCGATGAGATCGCATTCATGGCATTCCCTTCTCAGAACGGAAACGACACCAAACTTTGTGGTGGTATCTGGGGATTCGGTGTATTTGATAACGGCGATGCAAACAAGATTGCAGCTGCTAAACTTTTCATCGACTTCATGGCTGACAGTGTAAAGGGAACAGCTAATGCAGTTACATCATCTACATACTTCCCTGTACGTGATACAGTTGAAGGTGCTGACCTTACCAAATTATATCAGGATAATGAGATCATGACTGCTTATGGAACTCTGATGCAGTATCTTGGTGACTACTATCAGGTAACTCCCGGCTGGGCAGAGGCTCGTACCGCATGGTGGAACATGCTTCAGCAGGTTGGAACCGGTACTGATGTTACTACAGCAGTAGGCGAGTTCGTATCAACTGCAAATGCAGCAGCAGGCAACTAAATTGAATGATTGAACCGTAGTGTTTCCCTTCCTCTTTCCTAAGGGGAAGGGAAAATTTTTTGGAAAGGAAGGTGTCTAGTTATGACGTCAGTAACAAATGCACAGAAGCGCAGCAGAGCACTTGTGCGCAGGGAAACGTTTTCGGCATATTGCTTTTTGCTTCCATGTTTGGTTTTCTTCTTGGGATTCGTTATTTTCCCGATGGTTTTATGTGTTTGGACCAGTTTCTTTGATTCAACGATGAACGTGAAAGATGTTTTTGTTGGATTACAGAACTATAAAGAACTTATTTCAGATCCCATTTTTATCAGAGCACTGAAAAATACACTTGTGATCGTAGTTGTTTCCGTGCCGGTTACCTGTATTTTTTCACTTTGGGTAGCCTCATCAATTGTGAATATTCCGGATTGGGCAACCTCTCTGTTTAGAATTATCTTCTATTTACCTGTTGTAACCGGTTCCGTAGCAGTTACTGTAGTATGGAAGTGGATGTTCAACAACTATTATGGTATTTTCAACTATATCGGAACAAACACAGGTTTGATTGAACAGAACATTAACTGGCTGGGAGATGAGAAGTATGCACTCGGATGTATCATCCTCATCCTCCTTACAACATCTGTTGGACAGCCGATCGTATTGTATGTTTCTGCACTTGGTAATGTAGATCCCTCATTGGTAGAGGCAGCAGAAGTGGATGGCGCTACAAAGTTCCAGACATTCTGGAAGATCAAATGGCCGCAGATCATGCCTACAACACTCTACATATTAGTTATCACTACCATTAACAGTTTCCAGTGTTTCGCATTGATCCAGTTGTTAACATCCGGTGGACCGAACCACAGTACTGATACGATCATGTACTACATCTACTATACCGCATTTAAGTTATATCGTTACGGTTATGGTGATGCAA
>CAMBUC010000094.1 GCA_945871045.1 uncultured bacterium | reverse complement strand
ATAGCCTCAAGCATTGCTTTTCTTCTGTCGCCATATCCGGGAGCCTTAACAGCCACTACATTGAAGGTTCCTCTTAACTTGTTCAAGATTAAAGTAGTAAGCGCTTCACCTTCCACATCCTCAGCGATGATGAGTAATCTTGCACCGGACTGTACGATCTGCTCAAGGATCGGTAACAGATCCTGAATATTGCTGATCTTCTTATCGGTAATTAAGATATAAGGATCGTCAAGAACTGCTTCCATCTTATCCATATCGGTTGCCATGTATGCAGAAATATATCCACGGTCAAACTGCATACCTTCTACGAGATCCAACTCAGTCTGCATGGTCTTGCTCTCTTCAATGGTGATGACACCATCTTTAGAAACCTTCTCCATAGCGTCTGCAACAAGATTACCAACTTCCTCATCTCCTGCTGAGATGGCTGCAACTTTTGCGATCTGATCTTTGCTCTCTACAGACTTGCTCATTCCTGCCAGTGCCTCAACAGCCTTCTCTGTAGCCTTCTTCATACCTCTTCTTAAGATAATGGGGTTTGCACCTGCAGCCAGGTTCTTCATTCCCTCTTTGATCATTGCCTGTGCTAAAACTGTAGCGGTGGTTGTACCGTCACCGGCAACATCATTGGTCTTTGTTGCTACTTCTTTTACAAGCTGTGCACCCATATTCTCGAATGCATCTTCCAGTTCGATCTCTTTTGCGATAGTCACACCATCGTTTGTGATGAGGGGAGCGCCATAAGATTTGTCTAATACAACATTGCGTCCCTTGGGTCCGATGGTCACACGTACGGTATTTGCTAATTTATCTACACCTGCTTCTAAGGCTGCACGAGCCTCTGCTCCATATTTAATTTCCTTTGCCATAATGATTACTCTCCTTTTATGTTCTTTTGAACAATTTCTTATTTTATGATCGCTTTCTTTGGTAATTTCATCCGCTCTGATGATTCTTACTCAACGATTGCAAGAATGTCGTTCTGGCGAACGATGATGTACTCTTCACCTTCTAATTTCACTTCAGTTCCGGCATACTTGGAATAAATGACCTTCTGTCCTTCTTTTACCTGCATGGTCACTTCTTTTCCATCAACCACACCACCGGGGCCTACTGCAATGACCTCTGCCTCCTGAGGTTTTTCCTGTGCAGAACTTGCTAAAATGATTCCTGATTTCGTAGTCTCTTCTGCTTCCAACTGTTTGATTACAACTCTGTCTAATAATGGTACTAACTTCATGTGAAATGCCTCCTTATAAAAAGAATCTGTTGTTCTTCCTTTTTTGCCTGTTAGCACTCATTTGTTCCGAGTGCTAATTGCTAAAACATATAATATGTTTTTCATCATTGATGTGCAACTGAAAGAACTTTCTGTTTTTCTTATATTTTATCATATATACTCTTATTTACTCAATTTTTCTCTAGTTTTCTCACTTTTCTATTTTTTATACTTTTTTTATAATTTATTACTATTCAAAGAAAAATGAAATTTTACAAAAGAACGTAAAAAAAGAAGCGACATGTTTCTTTGCCGCTTCTTTTTTATGATCAGATCAGTTCAAAATGCTCCATGGCATGATAGATTCCATCATCCTGCAGATCCGTCGTCACATAGTCTGCAGCAGCCTTTGCATCCGGTGTACCATTGCCCATGGCGATTCCCACGCCCGCATACGCTAACATCTCCAGATCGTTCACACTGTCGCCAACTGCAAAGGTGTCTGTCCGGTCAATGCCCAGCGCCTCACACATCTTTTCGATGCCGGTCGCCTTGGAATGTCCTTTGAGAACGAGTTCCGCAACGGAAGAATTGTGTATGAGGTATGTATAATACGCATCCAATGCCGCAAAACATCCCTCACGGTCTGCATCATTGGTCGCACAGGATAGTTTATTGATCTTCCAGGATCCATAATGGTCTGCGATCGTGACCAGTCTTTCTCCCAGTTCCTTCTTTAATTTATCGCCAAAGGGATCGGCGCCGAAATCCGCATCATCCATATACAACAGTTCCGGTCCTTCCAGAATCGGGCGAAAACCATACTTTCTTACGGTCTCAACGGTATGAAGCGCCAGATCCTTATCGATATACTTTTCGTAGATCCGTTCTCCATCCAGTTCCAGATGCGTCCCGCAGCCACACACGACTCCGTCAAACCCAATGCCTAGCAATGCGGGATTCTGGATATAAGCACGGGTGCGCCCGCTGCAGATGAACGCATAGTTTCCGTTTTTCCGAAGGGCACGGATCGCCTTTACCGTACTTTCCGGAATTTGGTTATGAAAATCCCAGAGTGTTCCATCAATGTCAAAAAAAACTGCTTTTCTCATGATCTAATCTCCAATAACTTTGCTTTCAGTTCGTTTTCCATGCTCTGCAGTTCACTCTCTGCAGCGGCACGTTTTGCCCGTCCTTCCGTCTGAATCTTCATCACTTCATCTAAGGTAGAGATCAGGGACTCATTCGTATGTTTTAAGGTCTCGATATCCACGATACCCCGCTCTGATTCCTTGGCGGCCTCAATGGTAGCCACTTTCAGGCGGTCTGCATTCTTCTTTAACAATTCATTAGTCATGTCACTAACTGCACGCTGGGCTTCTGCCGCCTGTGTGCTGTGCTCTACACCCAGTGCGATGACCATCTGGCTCTTCCAAAGCGGGATCGTATTTACAATGGTAGACTGGATCTTTTCAGCCATCACCGTATCACTGCCCTGTACCAGACGGATCTGAGGTGCAGTCTGGAGGGCTACGGTTCTTGTCAGTTCCAGATCATGAATTTTCTTCTCAAACCGGTCGATGAGCCCTTCATAATCCTTTGCCGCCTGTGCATCCTCCGGAAGTCCGCTTGCAAGTGCTTTATTTCGCAGTTCCGTCAGTTCCTTTTCTCTGGCGTTTTGCAGTTTCTTCTTTCCTGCAAGGATATACATAGACAACTCTTTAAAATAAGTCAGATTCATATCGTACATCCGGTCTAACATCTGGGCATCTTTGATGAGCTGGATCTGATGGGATTCCAGCACAGTTGTGATCTTATTTACATTCACCTCTGTCTTATCATACTTTGCCTTTAAGGCAGTGATCTTATTGGCACGTTTTTTGAAAAAGGCACCAATCCCTTTTTCCTCTTCTTCCACATCAAAACTTTTCAGTTCGGTCACAAGATCAGCGATCATGTCTCCGATCTCGCCCATATCCTTGGTTTTTACATTTTCCAAAGCCTTCTCGGAAAAGTCTGCCATCTTCTTCTGGGTTCCGGCTCCATACTGTAAGATCGCATTGGAGTTGCGCAGGTCGATCTTCTCCGAAAAATCACGGACCATGCACTTTTCCTCTTCCGAAAGCATCGAATCATCCATCTCATTTTTCGGTGCCGGGATCACATCTGCCGGTGCAGTTGACGCTGCAGGCACTTCCTTTTCTGAAGGAGTATCAAATGCTCCAAAATCCAATGTGGGCGCTTCTGCTGTGAACGTATCAAAATCTGTCATCTCTATTCCCTCCTGTTATTTAAAATCATTGTTATTCGTCAGACCTTCCTGCTGAAGCATGACCTTCATGGCAGAGATATCTGACGAGATATCCCATGCGGTATCCTCAAAAAGACTGTCAAAAAGATTTTCGAAAGCCTCATTGATCGTATCTAATGTATCTTCAATCTCTTTTTTTGTATTGGCGACATTGGTACCATAAGCCGGCTGTGCATCCAGATCTCGGTAGGCATCGATCAGTTTGGTGGTCGTGGGCAGATAATAGGTCATAAACTTATGCAGTTCATCGGCGCTATCCGGCTGCTTTTTTACCTGAGCAAAAATACGGCCCATGATATCTTCTAACTTTGCCAGTTTGGCACTGATCTCCTCCCCGGGGATCGCATCGTTGCATTCATGGATATGCCTGATATAAGCCTCTCCCTCCACAAGGATCTTTTGTACTTCCTCGGGACAGGCAGCCTTCTCCTGCTCCCTTCTGATGTCCTCTTTTTCACGCTGCATGCGGGCTTCTTCGGCAGCTTCGTACTGCTGATACGTTTCCTTGTCAACGATCAGGGTCGTCTGTCCTTCATCGATATGTCCTTCCAGAAAGTATCCCTTATTGATCATCATTTCTAAATCTTTCCGGACAAATGACACTTTTCGCCCCGTTGCCCGGGCCAAATCCGCGATGGCACAATAACCTTTGTTTCCGATCACCTTTACATAATTGCGAAAACGCCGGTTTCGTCCATTTAATTTTGCACCTTTTTTGATCAGCGCAAGAAACGGCAGCATTGCAATGCCCAATCCGACAGGAAGCCCCACGGCAAGTCCGGTAAACACTGTGGTCACCGCTGTCGCGAGGGATGCCACACCAAACATGCTCGCCCCGACAATTCCAACTGACAGACAGACCGGTCCGGCTGCCTGCCCCGGGAGCACCGTTTTATAGCGCACCGGCAACTGTCTCTGCTGCTTCTGCTTTCTGGCTAAAAACTCCTCCGTCATGTTGACCGTATTCTTTTTTGCGGCGGCAGATGTGCGGGAAGCATTCCGGTTCAGATTCTGGGATTGTGCCGCATGTTTGATATCCGCTTCATGCAGTTTTGCCTGACGCTCGATCTCCTTTCCCACATGATCGATCCCACGTCCTATGCTATCCGCTGCCTCACCGATCATATCACCGATGCTTTGACTCAGTCCGCTGAGATTTCCGGAATCGACTGCATCGATGACCGAATTCATGATATCTTCACCGATCTGATTCCATTTATTTGATGTACTCATGTTTCTTACTTCCTTTTATTTTGATCCGTCTGTTTCGATCAATTTCTGATCCTCACAGAAATGTTTGCTCACCCGAATCGTTCAATTATTTTTCATTTTACCAAACTCACGGAAAAAGGACAACCGTTTTTGGCTGTCCTTTCCAGTCATAAACTTTGTTTTTTTAGTCTGATAATATAATAAAGTCCCGCCAGCAAGGTACATCCAACCAGAAGAACCGTCCCCGGGACATAGAGCGGCTCACCTAAAACAAACCAGGAAAACAGATCGGTTTCCCCTCTGAAAAGCGCCAGCACATTCGCCGACATATGTCCGATGATGGCCACCCGCACATCCTGATAATACTCCATCAAAAGACCTAACAGTAAGCCTAACAGAAACGCATAGATTCCCTGAACAACATTCATGTGTATCAGTCCGAAGATAAAAGCCGAACCGATCACCGCAGCGGCTCGTCCCATCCAGTTGCGCAAATGATAAAACACGATATAGCGATATAAAAGTTCCTCCGCCATGGGTGTCAGCATGCCAAGCACCAGAATCTCCCAACCAAAGCCTGAGGAATAAAATGCCTGTTCCACTGATTGATAGGTTTCTGACATTTGCTTCAAGTTTGTCAGGGCGATCATATTATTCAGGGCAACACCAGCACCGCCAAGCAGAAGCACTGCGCAGAAGATACCCTTTACCAGTTTTTTGTCTATTGGCGCAAAAATGATCTTCTTTCGTTCTGAACCCGACGAGTTTCCTTTCACAAAACACAGATACAATACGATCATGCCGCAAAAGGAACCAAGCCCCTGCCGTTTGACCGCATCTGCAGAGACTGCAAACGGCAAAGCAAAAAGCAGCAGATTCACGATCTGGCAAACGGCAAAATACAAAAAGACCGGATAGATCAGATTCCACACCTGCATATTTATTTTTTGTGCCTGCCCCGGTTTCTTACTCGATCCCATCCAGGTAAGCCTCCACTTCTTCTATCGTATCGAAAACTGCCACGGCTCCCGCTTCAAGCAGTTCTTCTCTCGTACCAAACCCAAAGGTAACCCCGATGCAGTCAATCCCTGCTTTCTGCGCTCCGATTGCATCGTATTTTGTGTCACCTATCAGGACCACTTCACTTCTATCCTTTACGTCCATGCGCCGGAAGGCTTCCTCCAATACAAGGACTTTTTCCCTGCGCTCCGGTCCTTTTGACGCGCCTACGATATAATCAAAATAGCAGGCAACCCCCTGATTTTCCAAAATCTGTTCACAATTCCATTCCGGCTTTGAAGATGCCAGACCGATCACATAGCCCTTCTCATGCATCCGCCTTAATGTCTCCTTCACACCCGGATACAGTTCACACTGCTTCATGCCGACGGAATCATAATACTCGCGATATTTTGCCACGGTCGGTTCGATTTTTTCTGCAGGCACATGATATTTCTGCGCAAACATAAGGGCAAGGGGCGGCCCGATAAAGCAGAGCAGCGAGTCCAGATCCGGTTCATCAATACCCAGATACTCCTTTAACGCATACTGCACACCCTTTGTAATGCCTTCCTGTGAATTGATCAAGGTTCCATCCAGATCAAACAAAACTTTCTTCATTAACGTTTTACTCCTTTGGTATCTCTATTACATACATGCAGGCGATTTAGGACCACCTGACGATCCTTGCCACCATACTGAAGTTCTGTGTCTTCCGCATCAATATAGTAGATGGCGGCTAATTCATCTCCCGCACTCAGACGCATTCCCCGTACACCCAATGCCATCTTTTTCTTATCCGGCACTGCTTCCACCGAAATCCGTAAAAATACACTCTTGGCAGACTCCATAACAACCGTGGAACCGGCGCGCACCGGACTTACAAAGATCAGTTCATCTCCATCCCCAAGTTTGGTAGCCGCAGTTGTCCGTTTTCCTACATCAAACTCCGCACCATCCACCAGTTTGAGCATGGATGTCTTTGTTCCGAATAACAATTTCTGACCGATCAGATCACTCATCGCTGCCAGATATACGAAGTTTTCCGTACTGCTGTCATAATTACTCAGGTTATCGATGGGTTTTCCTTTTTCTCTGAATTTTCCAAAGGGAAGATCCAGCACTTTTAACAGATGCAGATTTCCGGTATTTGTAAATATGCAGATCTTGTCTGTGTTCTTACATGAAATCCTATAGCGGCTCTCATTGTCTGCCGCCTCCTTGTTGCGCTCGTAAGTGGCAACATCCACCGCCTTTGCATAACCAAAACGATCGATCAGAACCACCACATCCATCTTCTCTATCTTCGGCGTTTCAATCACCACCTCCGCCACATTGTCGATCGTCGTGCGGCGCACCCGGTCATACGCTTTTTTGAAACCATCCAGTTCTTTGATGATCACTTTCGCCATGGCCGCACGGCTGCTTAAAATATTCTCATACTCAGCAATGTTTTTCATGGTGGCTTCATGCTCTTTTAGTAATGCCTCGATCTCCAGTCCGATGAGTTTATACAGGCGCATTTCTAAGATGGCGGAGGCTTGTCGTTCTGTAAAACGCAACTGTTTTGCATCATTTTCTGATTCTTTGTGTTTAAATTGAATGTTTGACGTATCTCCGGTTGTCAGACATGCCTTGGCATCTTTGATATTTTTACTGCCCCGCAGGATCTCTATGATCAGATCGATCACGTCACATGCCTTGATCAATCCCTCCTGCACTTCCTGTTTTTCCAATTCTTTGGTCAAAAGCGTCTGATACTTTCTGGTGGCAAGTTCATACTGAAAGTCCACATGATGGCGGATGATGGGCACGAGTCCCATGGTCTCCGGTTTGCCATCCGAAACTGCCAGCATATTCACGCCAAAGGTATCTTCCAATTTCGTCTTTTTATATAAGAGATTACAGATATTCTGGGCATTTGCACCTTT
>CAMBUC010000093.1 GCA_945871045.1 uncultured bacterium | reverse complement strand
CCAGAAGCAGGATGATTATGTGGATCTGGCGATCATTGCCATCGTCTGCTCACTGATCGGAGCACGTATTTACTATGTGGTTTTTGCCTGGGACAATTATAAGAATGATTTGATCCAGATATTTAATTTCAGACAGGGTGGACTGGCAATTTATGGGGCTGTGATCGCAGCCATACTGACGACGTTTCTTTTTTGTAAAAAACGTGGGATGAAGTTTGCGCTCGTATGCGATACGGCAGGTCTTGGGCTGATCACCGGACAGATCATCGGACGTTGGGGAAATTTTTTCAATCGGGAATGCTTTGGCGGATATACAGACAATCTGCTTGCCATGCAGTTGCCGGTGAACGCAGTCAGACAACATGAGATCACAGAATCTATCGCTGCCCATATCCTTACAATTGACGGTGTGGACTACATACAGGTTCATCCTACTTTTTTATATGAATCTCTTTGGAATCTTGCTTTACTGATATTTTTGATCTGGTATATTCGGCGTAAGAAGTTTGATGGAGAAGTATTCTTGTTGTATCTTTTCGGTTATGGCGTCGGAAGATTCTGGGTAGAGAGTCTGCGTACGGATCAGTTGTTGATTCCGGGGCTTGGAATTCCCGTTTCAATGGTTGTTGGGGCAGTTATGGTAGTGGTGTCAGCTGTGTGGATCATTGTTATGCGCAGAAAGGTGGCAAAAAGTGGAGGAAAGATACCTTCAGAAGACATCTGATCAAAGGATGGAAAAAACTGAACTGATGCGTCAGTTAGAAGAAGAACGGAAAAAACTGAATGAACTGATCCGATTGGGACCGGGATCTGAGGGATGTCTTGCTGCCAGCCGGCGGGTAGACAGGATACTGGAACGATTGATCGATCAGTAAAATGAAAAAATAAAAATGACTGGTAATTTCTGCGACTTCGCACCTGCGGTGTGGAGCAGAGATTGCCAGTCATTTTTTATTCATTATTTCTTAATAAATTTCAATAAAAAAACATACGTTCCATTGATTTTTGAGCAAAAAGGGGGTATGATAGGGACACAAGTGGAGGAAAGTGGTATAAAAGTGGTAAAAAGTGGTGGATAAGTTCACAAGTTTGTGAATAACAGGAAGAATCGGCTGCTTTTCTGCGGATATACAGTGAGGACACGCAATGTTTACCGGTGAGTACAATCATAGCATTGATGCAAAAGGCAGAGTGATCGTCCCTTCAAAGTTCCGTGAATTGTTGGGAGAAGAATTTGTCGTGACCAAAGGTCTCGATGGATGTCTTTTTGTGTACCCCAAAACCGAATGGGAGGGCATCGAGGAGAAATTCCGCTCCCTGCCTTCCAACGGAGAAACTCGTCGGTTTATGCGTTTTTTCTTTGCAGGTGCTGCTACTTGTGAGGTGGACAAGCAGGGAAGGATCCTGATTCCCCCGAATCTTCGCGAACATGCAGATCTGCAAAAGGATATCGTTTCGGCCGGTGTACTGAATCGTGTGGAGATCTGGAACAAAGATCGTTGGCTGGCCAGCAGCAATTTTGATGATATGGACGATGTTGCAGAGCATATGGCTGAACTGGGACTTAGTTTTTAAAACCGGCAGATAGAGCATATAGTGAGGACTTGCAGATGGAATTTAACCATACTTCCGTTCTTTTGACGGAGACAATCGATAATCTGAATATCAAGCCGGATGGAATCTATGTGGATGGCACCTTAGGCGGTGGCGGACATTCTTATGAAGTATGCAAAAGGCTTTCGGAAAAAGGGCGACACATTGGGATCGATCAGGACGCAGATGCCATTGCAGCTGCAAGTGAACGGCTGAAGGAGTTTGCGGATCGTCTGACCATTATACGAAGCAATTATGCAAACATGAAACCGGAATTGGAGCGTATCGGCATTACGGGTGTAGACGGCATCATTCTGGATCTGGGTGTTTCTTCCTTTCAGCTGGATACCCCGGAGCGGGGATTTACTTACCGCGTAGAGGATGCACCTTTGGACATGCGAATGGATCAGAGGGCAACGGTCAGTGCCAGGGATATTGTCAATGATTACAGTGAAGGCGAACTGTACCGGATCATCCGTGATTATGGAGAAGATCGTTTTGCAAAAAATATTGCAAAACATATCGTAGCGGCAAGACAGATCGCACCCATCGAGACTACCGGACAGTTAAATGAGATTATCGTAGCTGCCATACCGAAAAAAGTGGCAAAGACCGGAGGTCATCCGGCGAAGCGTACGTATCAGGCCATACGTATTGCCTGTAATCATGAACTGGATGTACTAAAAGATCATCTCGATGAAATGATCGATCTCTTAAATCCCGGTGGAAGGATCTGTATCATTACGTTCCATTCTTTAGAAGACCGAATCGTAAAAACGATCTTCAAAAATAACGAGAATCCATGTACTTGCCCACCGGATTTTCCTGTATGTGTGTGTGGGAAGAAACCAAAGGGCAGCGTGGTCACGAGAAAACCGATCCTGCCTACAGGTGAGGAAATGGAAGAAAACCCCCGGTCAAAGAGTGCAAAACTGCGGGTATTCGAAAAGAAATAATTAGAAATAAATGGCGCACGGATGCGGCCATTATGATGAGGGGAAATTGTTATGACAGAGTCAAACAGAGCTTACAGAAGAACTGCTTATGAGAATTACAATACAAATAGCTACGGACGTGACGATCAGAGAATGACTTACATTGAAGGAAATGCAGTGCGGCGCATGGATGCAATGCCGGACGATTGGGAACTGGAACAGAAGCGTCAGAAAGAGCGTGAAAGACGTGAATTAGAGGAGCGTCAGAATGCCCGCAGACGTCGTGCGATCGCCAGACGCAATCAGGATAAAGCCCTGATCATGAACCGTGGCTATGTGTGTTTTCTCACCATGGCTGCAATTGTTACTTGCATTACTGCAGGGGTTTATATTAAACTACAATCAGACATCACCATACGTCTGGGTCATATAGCAAAACTGGAGGCGGAGGTCAGCCAGTTAAAAGCCGATAACGATGCCACGGACAAGCGCCTTTCGACAGCGATCCGGATGGAGGATGTGAAGTTAAAGGCTGTCGATGAACTTGGAATGGCTTATCCCAGCGAGGAGCAGATCGTATATTATAAGATCGATCATGCAGATTTCATGTCTCAGTATGGTGAAATACCGCAATGAGCAGTGAGATAGGAATATATTATTTTGGCAGATCAAAAACAAAGAGTAAGAAGAAAAAGTAAACCGAAAAAATTTACGATCCGGATGAAAAAGAAGTTACTCATTCTTTTTCTTCTGATCGTGTGTGTCCTGACAGGTTTGATCATACGTATTATGTATATTCAGCGTGTAAAGGGCGCGACTTATGAAAAAATTGTGTTGTCACAACAGGCTTATGACAGTGAGACGATCCCTTACCGGAGAGGAGACATTCTTGATTCAAAAGGTACGATCCTTGCTACCAGTACCGATGTTTATAATCTGGTTTTGGATTGTAAGGTGCTTACCAGTGAAGTGGGAGGAAAACAGCCTTACATAGAGCCTACCCTGACAGCGCTTTTTTCATGTTATCCGCAGCTGGACGAAAGTGAGATCCGCGCCCTTGTGGAGGAATCACCAAATAGCCCTTATAATGTGCTTCTGAAAAAGATCAGTTATGATGAGATGAATAAGTATGCATCCATGGCAGCTGACACAAAAACGAATCCCAACCTAAAGGGTGTCTGGTTTGAAAAAAATTATATCCGTACCTATCCCTACGGTTCTTTGGCAAGTCCGGTGATCGGATTTACAAGATCCGACAATGTGGGTATGATCGGTCTCGAAAGTTATTACGATGATGTATTGAGCGGAACCAACGGAAGACGCTATGGCTATCTGAATTCAGACAGTAATCTGGAAAAGACCGTGAAAGAAGCGGTAGATGGTGATACGATCGTGACCACTATTGATGTAAATCTGCAGAGCATCGTGGAAAGTAAGATCAAAGAATTTTGCGAAACCTATGACAATGCCTACAGAGAAGGTCCTGCTGCCACAAATATCGGAGTCATACTTATGAATCCACAGACCGGAGAAGTAAAAGCAATGGCACAGTATCCCACCTTTGATCTTACGGATCCATGGAATCTGGACAGCGTTTATACATCGGAGGAACAGGAAGAAATGTCAACGGAGGAACTGGCAGATGCACGAGACCGGTTATGGACAAACTATTGTATTTCTTCTACCTATGAGCCCGGTTCTACTGCGAAACCGTTTACGGTAGCTTGTGGATTAGAGACAGGTGCATTAAAGGGAAATGAATCCTTTGTATGTGATGGCGGCGAACAGATTTCCGGTCATGCCGTCCGTTGTGTCAATCGTAACGGACATGGAACGGAGACTATTCGGACCTCGCTGATGGACTCCTGCAACGATGCCCTCATGCAGATGTCGTATCGTATCGGTGCGGAAAATTTCTGTAATTATCAGAGTATCTTTGGCTTTGGACTGCGTACGAATGTGGATCTTCCGGGTGAGGCACGAACAGATTCGCTGTTGTATCATGCAGAAGATATGAAGACCATCGATCTGGCAACGAACTCCTTTGGACAGAACTTTAATGTGACGATGATCCAGATGGCCAGTGCATTTGCTTCTTTAGTGAACGGTGGAAATTTTTATCAGCCCCATATGGTGTCAAAGGTCTTGGATGAAAATGGAAATGTGATCCGCTCTATCAAACCGGTTCGATTGAAACAGACGATCTCGGAGGAAACCAGTGATCTGCTGAAAAGTTATATGTACGATACGGTTGCAGAAGGAACCGGAAGATACGCAAAGGTAGCGGGATATTCGATGGGGGGAAAGACCGGAACCGCCCAGAAGTCTGTTGGAGGTTCAAAAGATGAAGACAATTATCTGGTATCCTTTATCGGATATCTTCCACAGGATGACCCGCAGTTGGTGATCTATGCAGTGGTGGACGAACCAAACACCCATGATCAGGCGCACAGCCAGTATGCGCAGAACATTGTTCGTGAGATTCTGGAGGAGGCATTGCCTTATCTGAATATTTACCCCGATGAGACACCGGCAGAAAATGCCCTGACTCCGGAGGAGACAAATTACTATACCGGTTTGGATGGTGTCATAGTACCTGCCACAACTGTGCCTCGTCCGGAGGAGGAAGTTTCTGAGGAAGTTTCCGAGGAATCTCCTGAGGAAACGCCGGTAGAAAGCGAAGAGTGAATCATAACCTCACAAAAGCGGTAATAAGTTATAGTAAACTGTTTTTGTGAGGTTTTTTATGGAACGCGAAGAGTGGACGAAGGTTCATCATAGAAAAAAGATCGTAGTGATGTTTTTCGTAGTGGCGGTACTCCTGTTACTTCTGATCGGAAGACTCGTTTATCTGATGGTTTGGGGGTCGGTGTATTATGGTGGAAAAGCGCAGGACATTCATGAGCGGGAGCGGCCCATCAAAGCTGCCCGCGGGAATATTTATGACAGGAACGGTGTGCTGCTTGCGTCCAATCGCACCGTCTGTACGATCTCGGTGATCCACAGTCAGGTGGAAGATCCGGAGGAAGTGATCCGGGCATTATCGGATGCACTTGGCATGGATGAGGAGCAGGTTCGCAAGCGTGTGGAAAAGGTCAGTTCCATCGAACGGATACGGTCAAATGTAGACATTGAGACCGGAGATAAAATCCGGAATATGGGACTCGCGGGTGTAAAGGTGGATGAGGACTATAAACGATACTATCCTTATGAATCCCTTGCCTCCAAAGTACTTGGTTTTACCGGAGGCGATAATCAGGGAATCGTTGGTTTAGAGGTAAAATATGATGAACTTTTGCAAGGCGAGCCCGGAAAGATCCTGACACTCACAGATGCAAGAGGGATAGAGATAGAAGGGGTAGGGGAGAGCAGGCAGGAGCCCATTAACGGAAGGGATCTGTATCTGACACTGGATTACAATATCCAGACCTATGCGATGCAGGCGGCTGAAAAAGTGCGGGAGCAAAAGTCGGCAGACAGTGTGGAGATCATTGTGATGAATCCGTCCAACGGTGAAGTATATGCAATGGTGAATGTTCCGGAATTCGATCTGAACCATCCTTTTTCGTTGTCAGAGGACTATCAGCTGCAATCGGGTGTAAGTGAGATGGATGCTCTGAATACGATGTGGAGAAATAAATGCATCAATGATACTTATGAGCCGGGTAGTATTTTTAAGATCATCACCGCCTCGGCGGCGCTGGAAAAAGGGGTGGTTTCAGTGGATGATAACTTTTATTGTCCCGGATACATTACGGTGGAAGACCGTCGGATCCGCTGTCATAAAGTGACGGGACACGGCAGTGAGACCTTTGTTCAGGGTCTGCAGAATTCCTGTAATCCGGTTTTCATTGCTGTGGGACAGAGAATCGGTGTGGATGACTATTTTAAATATTTTAAACAATTCGGGTTAAATCGGCTGACAAACATCGATCTTCCCGGAGAGGCTGCAACGATCATGCATGCCAAGGAAAATGTCGGTCCGGTGGAATTGGCTACGATCTCTTTTGGACAGAGTTTTCAGATCACCCCCATAAAACTGGCAGCAACGGCTGGATCCCTTGTAAATGGCGGCTTACTGGTCACGCCGCATCTGGCACTGGAAGCACGGGATACAGATGGAAGTCTTGTAAAAGACTTTCGCAAGGATTATGTGGTAAGTGAAGCAGACCGGATCATATCGGAGGATACGTCCAAACTGATGCAGCAATTGCTGGAAAGCGTGGTTTCCGAAGGTGGCGGAAAGCGCGCCTATATGGAAGATTATCTGATCGGTGGAAAAACCGCTACTTCACAGACTTTGCCGCGAAGTGCGCATAAATATATCTCTTCCTTTTTAGGCTTTGCCCCGGCAGATGATCCTCAGGTACTTGTACTTGTTGTGATCCATAATCCACAGGGAATCTATTATGGCGGAACGATCGCAGCACCGGTGGCGCGAGATATTTTTGCGGATATTCTTCCATATTTGAATATCGCGCCTTGCACTGAGAAAGAAAATAACGTATACTAGATAAGTTGAAAATGTAGTTTTACAAAAGAAAGACAAATGAAAGAGGGATCAAAATGGATATGTCAAGTATATGTATTATTTCGGTTTTGATCGCATTTGCGATCAGTGCACTTTTAGGGCCTGTGCTCATTCCTTTTCTTAGAAAACTAAAAGTTGGAAATACAGAGCGGGAGGAATTAAAGTCTCATCAGGTGAAAAACGGAACGCCGACAATGGGTGGACTGATGATCCTGATCGCCATCACAGTCACGAGTTTGCTTTTTATGAAGAAGTGCCCGCAGATCATGCCGGTGTTATTTGTGACTCTGGGGTTTGGTATCATCGGATTTTTGGATGATTATCTGAAAGTTGTCTTAAGACGTTCGGATGGTCTTCTGGCATGGCAGAAAATGCTCTGTGAGATCGTTGTTACCGGCGTGTTTGCAGCATATATGGTATGGCAGGAAGTGCCTATGACGATGCTCATTCCTTTTAGCGGAGAAAAATATCTGAATCTTGGCTGGCTGACATTTCCGGTTATGTTTCTGGCAGTGATCGGAACGGTAAACGGCGTGAATTTTACAGATGGTCTGGATGGTCTTGCCAGCAGTGTGACCATTTTGGTAGCAACATTTTTTGCAGTTGTGGCCATCGGAACTGCCAGTGGAGTGGCACCGATCACCTGTGCAGTTGTGGGGGCGCTGTTAGGCTTTTTATTATTTAATGTATATCCGGCACGGGTGTTTATGGGTGACACCGGATCTTTGGCACTGGGAGGTTTTGTAGCGGCAACCGCTTACATGCTGCAGATGCCGATCTTTATCCTGATCGTTG
>CAMBUC010000092.1 GCA_945871045.1 uncultured bacterium | reverse complement strand
GGAATTGCGGGCCTTGTTATGGTATTTGCAAAAGAATAACAGAAAGACCAATTCCTATTTGATAAAGGAGTGTGATTGTATGAACGATAAGAATATCTCTGCCAAAAGCATTTATATTGCGTGGGTGCTTGCTCTGTTGGCAACAGCATCTGTTGTACTCGCATTAACAATAAGTCATTGGTTTTTTATTGCTCTTATTTTGTTTGTCATTTGGTATGAGGTTTTTACTTCCAAAGTATTACGTTGTCCAAATTGCAACAGAGCATATTCCTTGATTAAACTTACATCTGCAATAAATTATCCTTACCAGTGTAATTGCGGGCACAGCATATCAGTACATAAGTAAATTCCAATTTGTTGAGCACATGAAAATTTCGGTTTATAGAGATGAGTATAGAAGGATAAAGCATTACCCTAGCGGTAGTGCTTTTCTTTTGCTTTCCTACACAAAATTTCTACAGTTTTTGGGACTAGTGAGCAAAAAGTTGAGAGGTGGATTTTTCTATCAATTAAGAAATATTGATTTTCTGAAAAAAATGTATGATATAAAAATATCATAATTTTGCAAAAATGAATTGATATTTTTACCAAGTAATTGTTTTTCAGAAAAAATAAGCTTGAAAACAAAGCAAAAATTGCAGATTGGTGATATGGATGTTTGCTGGAATAGAATGACAGGGTTACTATCATACCATAAATACCGATGTAAAACAGGTCATAAACATCACCAGCAGATGATTCAAAAAATAACTCCAGTAGATACCGAATCCAAATTACATAACAAAATTTACAATAGATTACATTTGAAACATGCTCCGATACAATTGTTGTTTACAGAGCAGATAGATCAAATAAATTTACAACTAATTTTTAGGGCATTCGTCAAATTGCACAAATAGACCCTCGTGATGAAAATAGCAAATACGCGTTGAAAATATGTGTTTTAATCATCAGATTTTTATCGACCTGCAAATGCTTCATAAATTAGAGATTTCGCGGAAAAGTTTGGAACCCAAAACTGTTTACATTCTGAAAATATCATGCTTTAATGACGGTGTAAGGTACCTACAGCAGAAAAATATACATTTGGAGGTAATTCACATGGACAATTTTCAAGACACTACAACAGCGCCAGTGATAAGCACAGATGCAACACATCCAACAACCCAGACACCAGAACCCCAGCCAGCAGCACAGGCAGACAAGGCAGCGCGCTTTATAAATCGAGCAGAGAACCAAACTTCAAAAGTGATAGCGGAGATAGAAAAGTTGCAGAAACTCTCCAACAAGAAGTACTATACCTACTCAACCGAGCAGATCGATGAACTGTTTGCGGCGATCCAATCAGCACTTGATGAATCCAAAGTTTCATTCACCTCAGGCACCAAAGAAAAGAAAAAGATATTTACCTTTTCTGCATAATCATTTAGTGTAACATCAAACACATCCGGCAGAGTTATCTGCCGGATATAATAATCATCTAAACGAAAGGAGTATCCGACGATGCGGAGTCTAAAGCATACAGTTTATCCTACTCAGGTAAATACTTGGAACAGTATTTATCATGGCAGGACAAGATAGAGAATATGAAAATGCACTTACTCATAAAGATATAAAAAGAAGTCAGAGCAAGTGCAACAATATGGAGACCTATTCCCAAGAACAAATCATAGGAAAGAAAAAGGTAAAGATCACCTTGGAATTTCCCCACGCAGTTGACCCAAAAGATGCAGACCGCTTTGAGCATATGCTGAAAGCGATTTATTTGAATAAAATACAAACAGGGTATTTACAAAGGAGTTTCCACGCGGTATCATTCCCAACCCCGAAGGGGGAAAATTCACAAGGAGGAATGAGCCATGAGTAAAAAGGTGAGAACGCTGCTTCGCGTATCATCAAGGCAGCAGTTACATGATGATGATATTCCAATCCAGCGCGCAGAAGCGGAGCAGTTTATCAGTAAACATGCAGACTGGATATTTGATAAGGAATACATAGAAAAAGGAATATCTGCATATCACAATGGAGTAGAGGATCGAGAAGTGCTTCAAGAGATCATGCAGGACGCAAAGCAGGGAGCGTTTGATATTTTACTTGCCTATATGTCAGACAGAATAGGCAGGCAGGAAGAGTATAGTTTTTATGTGGCTGAATTGAATCGTTTGGGAATTGAGGTTTGGACGATCAAAGACGGTCAGTTAAAGACGGAGGAGCATATTGATAAATTGCTTAACTACATCCGATTCTGGCAGAATGAGGGTGAGAGCAAGAAGACAGGTATGCGTGTCCACGATACCATGGTGGAGATGGTAAAGGAGGGCAAGTTTGTAGGTGGAAAAGCACCTTATGGTTACAAACTGGTCTTGTCGGGAGAAATCAGCAACCATGGAAGAGCACTACATAAATTAGTCATTGTTCCGGAGCAGGCAGAAATTGTACGAATGATTTTCTCATATGCAGTGAACCAAGGCATGGGATTTCAGAAAATAGCGAAGACATTAAATGAAACTGGAATACCAGCCCCCGCTGCTTCTGAATGGAAATCAGGAACCATAAGAAGTATTCTTATGAATCCTGTTTATATGGGCTACGTTGCATATAACAGAAGAAAGAGCGGACGTGAGAATGATGTTCGTTTGGATAGAAAAGACTGGACTTATGCAAAAGAGCAGAATCCAGACTTGATGATCGTATCTCAGGAAGTATGGGAGAGAGCGCAGGAGATCAGAGAGGAACGAAAGAAGAAACTCAATGAATCAAAGAAGGCTACGAATGAAATGTATATGGAGCAGTACCATGTGCCTTTTTCAACAAGAGGAAGATTAGCACTCACAGGTCTGGTTTGTTGTGGGTACTGTGGAGCAAAATTAAAGAACACCGGATATGCAAATCATTGGACTTGTAAGACCACAGGAGAGAAGAAGGTCTCCTATGTGGGTCGTTATGGCTGCCCGAATCAGTGCAGGCCACGCGGTTCCTATTCGCAGGAGTACTTAGAATCCATTGTATTTTCTGCGGCAGAGGATTATTTAGACAGTTTAAAGAAAATTGACATCCGTACAGAAATTGAGGAAATGCAACAGCAGCAGAGCAGAAACATACACAGAGAAATGAAAGACTTAAATAACGAGTTAAAAGGTCTGGATATAGATATTTGTACACTGGAGGATAAATTGCCGGAAGCTATCCGAGGGGAATTTGCTTTTTCAGCAGACAGATTATCCTCCATGATTGGTGAAAAAGAGACACGAAAAAAAGAGTTGGAAAAGGTAAAGAACAGATTACAGGCACAGTTGGAAGAACTTTCCATCAAGCAGGAAGATATGAAGCAGTTTATTGAACTCCTGCCAAACTGGAGAGAACTTTTTGAGGAGTCAGATGTTCCCACAAAGCGCATGCTGCTATCTGCATTGATAGATAGAATTATCGTAACAGATGATGAAATCAACATAAAGTTCAAAATCAGTTTAGACTACCAAAAAGATTTTATACTCGAAAGTACTGGCTCCCCTACCACTCTGTAAACACACGGTTTAGGGTAAAGGACATGATCGCCAGCACGTTGGCGCGGATCGTGGCATCCGGCCAGGTGGCATAAATCTCGCTGGATGCCACATTTTTGATGTAGTCCTTATAACGGACATAGTAATCATTTGCCCGTGAGTCCGTAGGCGGACCATCATGGACAACCACGAATTCCGGGATAACCACCCGGCTAAGTACGATCTCGCCGCTTTCTTCGATGGGCTTGATCTCGGTCTCCTCGATCTTGGGCGGGTAATCGCCAAATAAAGTGTTGACCGGAATGTCTATGCTTTCGCGAAATCTGCCGGCATAGTCGAGAGGCGTCATGGATACGTTCTGGATCGCCTTGATGGTGGAAAAGATTTCGATGCCTGAAATATTCAGGGGTTGGTATCCTTCTGCCCGGATCTGGATCGTATAAAGTGAAAAAGGCTGGTTCTCCTGTGCGGAATCAAGGCTGTATTCTACTGGAGGAGCATTCAGCGTAAGTGTCTGGCTCTGCCCGGATTCGTCTGTCTGAAGGGTTTCCAGCGTAGCGTCCGGATCTCCGCTGTAACTGATTGTGATGGAAGCATCTTTGACCGGTGTATTGGAAAGCCTTGAGGTCACGTTCACCTGTAAAGTGCCGGTATCTGTAGCTTCTTGCGTGGCATATAACTGTTTCATGTATGATCTCCATGATGTCATTAATTTATTATATCATCCCGCAAAAAAAAGGTTCCTTTATGCTTCGAAAAAAATAAAAGAGTGGTAAACGAAAGCCCATTGTGATACAATAATAAAATAAAATAAAGGGGAGGGTAATAGTGGTGACGTTTCTTACAACGATAAAAAATTTCGTTTTTCAGGAACCACAGAATAAAAATGAATCTCCAAAAGCGGTTGTAGTGCTTCGTATTGCTTGCATGTTGTTCATGTTTTATCTGTTTTGTGCCGGCATTGGTCTGCTGCTTGCACGTTATACATATATGGCCACATTAAGCATCGTGTTTTTCATCTTATATGCAAATATTTTGTATTGTTCTTATCAGGATAAATTAGCGCTGGCCTATTTCATGTTAAACATCAATACGGTGTGTTGGATCGTGTTGTTTTATCTTGTTTTTGGTGACGGTATCGGTGTACAGCATTTTATGATTGCGCTTACGCTGGTAGATCTGATGCTTGACCGTAAGCATCCCGTCCTTGTGATCAGTTTGTTGTATATCATCCGTTTGGCGCTGTTTTTTGGTGGAATGAGGTCTGCGGCGGCGAATGAGACGGAAATCTTTTTGTACTTTGAAACCTATATGTATGTGCTCAGTATCATCTTGGAATGGGCCATCGTTTTGTTTACGGGCATTTATTTTACAAAAGATGCGTTTCAGATGGAGAGCCGGCTGCGGGAATACAACAAGGAACTTCACCATGCTGCTTCTACGGATCCCCTCACAAAGGTGTGGAACCGTTTTCGTATGTTGGAGCATGTAGAGTTGTGTCTGAAAAAGTATCGCAAAGGCGAGATGGCGTTCTTATCGATTGCGATCGGTGATATCGACTTTTTTAAACGTGTCAATGATACATACGGTCATGAGTGCGGCGATGCTGTTTTAAAAGCGTTGGCAAATTTATTCGATGGAGTGACGAAGCCGATCGGTGCAGTAGCCCGTTGGGGCGGCGAGGAATTTTTATTTTTATTTGAGAATATGAACGGTGATGAAGCCTGCGCTGTTCTGACCAATATTCAGGCAAAGATTAACCGTTTGGATATTCCCTATGAAGGCGAAAATCATAGAGTGACTATGACCTTTGGTTTGACCGAATATGATTTCCAATTGTCTTTAGATGACAACATCAAGCAGGCTGATGATAAGTTATATAGTGGTAAAAATAGCGGTCGAAACCGTATTGTTTATTAGGAATGAAATACTCAAAGGGGAGTCATCGATGATGAGACTTCCCTTTGCTCGCTTGTGTATGAAACAAGGAAAGTAGGATGAAGAGAGAGGAAAAGTGGGTTGTGCTGGCGAAGTCAGCGGACTTTCAGGAAATCGGGCGAACTTACGGGGTTGATCCTGTGATCGCACGGATCGTCAGAAACCGGGAAGTGATCGGACGGGAAGCGTTGGATGCGTATTTTCATCCCAAAATGAGTGATCTGTATGATCCGATCCTTTTAAAGGATGCGGGCAAAGCTGCCTGTATATTGGAAGAAAAGATCCGGGAGCAAAAGAGGATCCGGATCATTGGAGACTATGATATTGATGGTATTTTTTCTACTTATATTCTGTATCATGGTTTGTGTGGCTGCGGAGCAGTCGTGGATTACACCTTGCCCCATCGGATCGATGATGGATATGGACTCAGTGAGAAATTGATCCGGGAGGCAT
Source organism: uncultured bacterium (assembly GCA_945871045.1). Taxonomy (GTDB): domain Bacteria; phylum Bacillota; class Clostridia; order Lachnospirales; family Lachnospiraceae; genus W0P33-017. Next base: position 2,035 of record CAMBUC010000092.1, on the reverse strand, counting down.
TTGAGGCGGGTTGCGATACGATCCTCACCTGCGATAATGGAATTGCCGCATCGGCGGAGATTAGACTTGCAAAAGAACTTGGGATGACAGTCCTTGTGACGGACCATCATGAGGTTTCCCTTCAGTGGGACGGCGATACGGCGACTTCGATCCTGCCGCCGGCAGATGCACTGATCGATCCGAAGCAGCCGGATTGTACCTATCCGTTTCCGGGTATTTGCGGTGCGGTGGTTGCATGGAAATTGATCTGGCTTTTATATAGAAACCTCGGAAGAGAAGAAGATGCACAAAAGTATATTGCATATGCGGCATTTGCGACGGTGGGAGATGTCATGGAACTTCGTGGGGAAAACCGTACGGTCACATCTCTGGGGCTGTCGGCATTACAGCAGACGGACAATATCGGTCTATTGGCATTGATCCGGCAGTGCGGTCTGGAACCAGCCGAACTGAGAGCCTACCATATCGGGTTTGTGCTTGGCCCGTGTATCAATGCGACGGGCAGATTGGATACCGCCAAACGGGCGTTGGAGTTACTTCTTTCAACGGATCCGGCCCGTGCAAGCCTGCTTGCTCAGGAGTTGGTGACCCTCAATGATAACCGGAAGGAATTGACGGCGAAAGGTGTGGAGCAGGCGGTGGAACTGGTAGAAGCAAAGGAACTATGGAAGAAACAGGTATTGGTTGTTTATCTGCCCCAGTGTCATGAGAGTCTGGCAGGTATCATTGCCGGAAGGCTCAGAGAACGCTATTATCGCCCGACGTATGTACTCACAAAGGCAGAGGATTGCATCAAAGGCTCCGGAAGATCCATTCCGTCGTATCACATGTACGAGAAATTGAGCCGTGTGGGAAATCTTCTGATCAAGTTTGGCGGGCACGCGATGGCAGCGGGACTTTCCCTTGCCGAAGACCGGTTGCAGGCTTTTGATGAGGCATTAAATGTCGATGCAGGTTTAAGCATCGCGGATCTGACAGAAAAAATATGTATTGATGTTCCGATGCCGATTTCTTATATCAGCGCATCTTTGATCCGGCAATTGGCAGTTTTGGAACCTTGTGGAAACGGAAATGAAAAACCCATATTTGCTGATCGGGGATTGATGGCACGGCGTGCTTTTTATATCGGGCGGGAGCGCAAAATGTTAAAACTGCAGCTCATTTGCGGGAATGGCACCATGGATGCCCTTTACTTTGGTGATGCAGATGAATTTTTAGGTTATTACCGGGAAAAATACGGTGACGATCAGGTGGATGCTTTGCTGCACGGGCGTTCACAGGATATGAGGTTTTCGTTTATTTATTATCCGCAGATCAATGAGTATCAGGGCTGTCAGGCATTGCAGATCGTGATCACACATTTTTCCTGAAGGTGTGTTTGTGAAATAAAGGTTGACATTTCAAATATTTTGGTTCAGAATACCTATTCAAATAGGGGAACTTGCGGAAAAATGGAGGAGCGGGCATGAATATTGCGGTACAGTGCTGTGGGCTGGTAGTATTGCTGATCTTGTTTCTATTTTATATACAAAAGAAAAAATTGGGAACACGTACCCAGCGTGTGTTTCGGTGGATTTTTTTTAATATGACATTGTGCCTTGGGATGGATATTCTCTCGGTCATTATGATCTCAAAACAGGATCTGTTTCCGGATGCTCTGGTGGACGCGGTCTGTAAGAGTTATCTCATCTTGCTGGTTTTATCCACACTCGTATCGCTCTTATATCTGTATTCGGATGCGATCAAGGATGAAGACCAGTGGAAGAAGTGCATTTGGTTTTTCAGTGGTTTTGCAGCAGTCGTGTCTGTATGTATTTGTTTTGCACCCATTTATATTTACTCAGATCTCCAGAAAAATGTAGCCTATACATACGGTCCGGCAATCATTTTTACGTATATTGGTGTGAGTATCATGCTGCTCAATAACCTGTATCTGTTATTTTCAAAGCAGAGTATCCGTGAACAGCGCCGTAGCGCAGTGGCGGTCTGGATGTTTTTGTGGATCACTGCCGCACTCATCCAGTTCAAGTACAAT
>CAMBUC010000091.1 GCA_945871045.1 uncultured bacterium | reverse complement strand
ACAAAGAACGGTTCCATCACTTCCGTTCAGGCAGTTTATGTGCCTGCGGATGACTTGACAGACCCGGCACCGGCAACTACCTTCGCACATCTGGATGCCACCACCGTATTGGAGCGTTCCATCGCAGCACTTGGTATTTATCCCGCTGTAGATCCGCTGGCATCTACTTCCCGCATCCTCGATCCCCGTATCGTAGGAGAGGAGCACTTTAAGGTAGCCCGCGGCGTTCAGGAGATCTTGCAGAAGTATAAGGAATTACAGGATATCATCGCGATTCTCGGTATGGACGAGTTGTCAGAAGATGATAAGGTCGTTGTAAACCGTGCGCGTAAGATCCAGAGATACCTGTCCCAGCCGTTCCATGTAGCAACCCAGTTCACCGGAATGGAAGGAAAGTATGTGCCCATCGCAGAGACGATCCGTGGTTTCAAGGAAATCTTAGAAGGAAAGCACGATGATATTCCGGAAGGATTGTTCTTAAATGCAGGTTCCATTGATGAAGTACGCGCCCGCATGAAATAGGGGGTAGTGTATGGCAGATGAAAGCAGAAATTTTCAGGTAGAGATCATTACACCCGAACGTGTTTTTTACAAAGGTGAGGCGACCATGATCGAATTCACATCCGTAGAAGGCGATATGGGTGTGTATAAAAATCATATTCCGCTGACGACTGTGCTTGCTCCCGGTATTGTTACGATCACCGAGGAGGACGGACAAAAGAAAGCGGCGGTACATTCCGGATTTGCAGAGATTCTCGGGGATAAGGTGACACTTTTGGCAGAGATTGCTGAGTGGCCCGATGAGATCGATTGGGATCGGGCCGAGGCAGCCAAGCGGCGTGCCGAGGAACGTCTGGCAACAAAAGCAGAAGATCTGGATTTGGTAAGAGCAGAACTGGCACTGCGCAGGGCGTTAGTGCGTATTGGTTTGCGATAGTACAAGCGAAAAAAGCTGTTCTCTGGAAAGGAGATCAGCTTTTTTTATTAAGAATTCAAAATAAGAAGAAAAAAGTGTATGAAATCAATGGGAAAAATGATAAAATAAAAAGCAGTGGTATTTTTACCACAAAAAAAGAGAGCAGAGGTTGACTGGTGAGAGAGAAACTAGGATTAGATGCACTTACAAATGAAATACCGATCGGCATTTATCGGAATATGATCGATCCGGTATTGATTTCAAAAACACATGGTGTGAGCGGGAAATTGGCGATTGCATCGGAACTGGAGCGTTTCGATACAATTGGAAGGGATTGTGTCGCTGTTTGTGTAAATGATCTTGTGGCGGCAGGTGCAAAACCACTGTTTTTCTATGACACGATTTCCTGTGCAAGGCCCAAAAAGGAAAAGATCAGGGATTTAGAGACAGGTGCCCGTGACTGTTGTAAAGAATTAGGCATCAGTTATGCAGGCAGTGAGATCATGGAATTACCGGATATCTATCATTATGACCAGTATGATATGGTAGGTTTTGCGGTAGGGATCCTTGATAAAGGAACCGTGAAAGATAAACAGACCGTAAAACGGTCAGATGTGATCATGGGCATTGCATCGGATGGCTTACATAATAACGGCTATGTGGCGGCAAAGAAAAAACTATTTTTGACAAAGACCAGCATGGAAGTTTATTATGAAAATCTGCAGAGCACCTTGGGAGAACTCCTCATGCAGCCCACACGCTGCTATTTGAAAGTGCTGGAAGCCATATATCGTACAGGAATACCGATCAGTCATTGTACTCAGGTTTCACATGGGGGGCTGGACGCTGCCTTACATAAACTGCTGCCGAAGGATTGCGGAGCAGTGATCAAGCAGCCCAAGCAGAACATTCCGTCACTTTATAAGTTGCTGCATCAGGATGGAAATATGTCTTTAGAACAGTTGCGCAGTGTATGTAATATGGGTGTTGGTATGCTGTTTATTGTGGCAGAAGAAGATGCAGAGCGCGTGATCGACATCATTGATGAGGTGGGAGAGCGGCCGGTGCCGCTGGGCCTGATTGAAAAACCCAGTACAGAAATTCGATATGTATAAGGAAGGAAAAATGAGTTCACAGGATAAATTAGAGAAAGTATTGCGTGACATACATGTCCTTATTTCTCGAAGTGAGGTATATGACCAGAGTCGGATTATTGTGAATAAGCAGGATATGTTTGCGCTGATCGACAGGCTCAATGCAAGTATTTATGAGATCATGGAGAACTATGAACTCACAAAGCAGAGCCGCGATAAGGCAGAGCGGGAGCATAGAAAACAAGGGGATAAGATCATTTGGGATGCAAGCCGCAAAGCAGAAGATATCTATGCTGCATCTGTGATGTATACAGACGAGGTACTGAATCATATTCAGGCGATCATGGATGACTCGACAGAACAGATCCGTGAGATTCAAAATGCGATGTTAAAAGATCTGGAGGAGAAAAAACAGATTGTCCGCGCGAATCAATTGGAATTAAAATCCCAACTGCAGGATCTGGTGGATACAGAAAAATATCTGTCACTGATCGAGGAACGCAACAAAGAGATTGAGCGTGAAAAAGAGAAACACGGCAGAAGATTTGGGGGTCAAAAGGAGAAGAGCCAGTTTGCGGATGTGAAAACGGAGATTCGTATCAACAAAGAATATTTTCGCAATGCAGGGATCGAACTGGAGAAAGACGAGACAAAAGACCCTGTGGGTTCCGTAAAAGAGAATGAAGAAATGACGGATGCCGATACATCCTTATCGGATCAGGAGGAAATGATAGAAACATTGCCTGAGTTGGAGTCGGTGGATCGAAAAGAGATGGATATTGATCTGTCCGGTGTGGAATGGGACGTAGACGGATTGACTGATACACATAACGGATCAGATATTTCCGAAGATTCTGCCGGTCAGCATAAATGGCGTTTTTTTAAGAGATAACATGAAGGAGGAAAAATAGATGAAATTATACGATGGCGGTGTCTATCTTGTAAATGAACAGGAGATAATACCAGACACCAGTGAAGCAGCGGCGGTTCTTAGCAGCAAGACAGGACATGCCCCTGCGAAAGAAGAAGCAAAAAAAGGAACACTTGCTTACAATATTTTAAAGGAGCACAATACTTCCGGCAGCATGGACGAGCTGCAGATCAAGTTTGACAAACTCACCAGCCATGATATTACATTTGTTGGTATTATTCAGACTGCGCGTGCATCTGGTCTCGAGAAGTTCCCGATTCCTTATGTTTTGACAAACTGCCATAACTCTCTGTGCGCGGTTGGCGGAACGATCAACGAGGATGACCACATGTTTGGACTCAGTTGTGCGAAAAAGTACGGTGGCGTGTATGTGCCTCCTCATCAGGCAGTGATCCATCAGTATGCCCGTGAAATGCTTGCCGGTGCTGGAAAGATGATCCTTGGATCAGACTCACATACCCGTTACGGCGCGCTGGGAACCATGGCTATGGGCGAAGGCGGACCGGAACTTGTAAAACAGCTGCTGTCGCAGACCTATGATATCAAGATGCCCGGAGTTGTTGCTGTATACTTAAAAGGCAGTTTAAAGTCAGGAGTCGGACCGCAGGACGTTGCCATCGCCATCATTGGAGAGGTATTTGATAAGGGTTATGTTAAAAATAAAGTCATGGAGTTTGTGGGCCCCGGCGTTGCAAACTTAAGCGTAGATACCCGTATCGGTATTGATGTTATGACCACTGAGACCACATGTCTGTCTTCTATCTGGAGTACCGATGATAAGGTCAAGGAGTGGTATGACATTCATGGCAGAAGTCAGGACTTCAAGGAGATTCATCCGGCTCCCATCAGTTACTATGATGGCTGTATCGAGATTGATCTGGATGAGATCGAGCCGATGATCGCCATGCCCTTCCATCCCAGCAATGCATATACGATCCGCGAGTTAAATGCTAATCTCATGGATATCTTAGATGATTGTGAGAAGCGTGCGAAAGTCAGTTTTAATGGGGCTGTTGACCTGAACTTGAAAGAAAAAGTGCGCAATGGCAGATTATATGTAGATCAGGGTATCATCGCAGGCTGTGCCGGTGGCGGATTTGAGAATATTTGTGATGCTGCAGATATTTTAGCAGGTGCAAGCATCGGACCGGATGAGTTCACCTTAAGTGTCTATCCTGCAAGTATGCCGGTATATATGGAACTTGTTAAGAACGGTGCAGCCGCAAAGATCATGCAGACAGGTGCGATCCTAAAGACTGCATTCTGCGGACCTTGCTTTGGTGCCGGAGACACACCTGCAAATAACGGATTCTCTATCCGTCATTCGACACGTAACTTCCCGAACCGTGAGGGCTCAAAGGTTCAGAATGGACAGATCGCTTCGGTTGCGCTTATGGATGCACGTTCTATTGCTGCAACGGCTGCAAACAAGGGCTATCTGACCCCTGCAACGGATATGGATGTAAATTATTCAAAACCGAAATATTTCTTTGATAAGACCATTTACGAGAACCGTGTTTATGACAGCAAGGGTGTCGCACATCCCGAAGAGCCCATCAAACTGGGACCCAACATCAAGGATTGGCCGGAAATGTCTGCACTTACCGAGAATCTGCTGTTAAAGGTAGTTTCCGAGATCCATGATCCGGTAACGACCACAGACGAGCTGATCCCTTCCGGTGAGACCTCCTCTTATCGTTCCAATCCGCTGGGACTGGCAGAGTTTACACTGTCCCGTAAAGATCCGGACTATGTTCCCCGCGCCAAAGAGGTGCAGAAGGCAGAGAAAGTTCGTATCGCAGGCGGACACCCTTGTCAGGAACTTCCGGAATTGAAGGCAGTCATGAGTGTTGTAAAGACCAGATTCCCGGAGGCAAGCCATGAGAATTTTGGAATCGGAAGCACGATCTTTGCTGTAAAGCCGGGTGATGGTTCTGCCCGCGAGCAGGCTGCTTCCTGCCAGAAAGTGCTTGGCGGATGGGCAAATATTGCCAATGAATATGCAACCAAGCGCTATCGTTCCAACCTGATCAACTGGGGTATGCTTCCCTTCATCATTCCGGCGGGCGAACTTCCCTTTACAAACGGAGATTATATCTGGGTTCCCGGCATTCGTAAGGCCGTAGAGGAAAAGGCAGATGTGATCACTGCATATGCAGTGAAGAACGGTGAATTAAAAGAATTTACAATGACACTGGGAGATCTGACCGATGATGAGCGCGAGATCATCTTAAAGGGATGCCTGATCAACTATAATCGTGTTTCATAGTGTTTTTTAACGGCATATCAGCCGCTTTTGAAGGAGATTTGAATGGACGAAGACAGAGAAAAGAAATCCGTGAAACGTTCAGATTGGGACATTCGTCCCTATCTGGCGATCGGAGCGCTGATCTTTTTAGTATTTTGTTGTTGTATCGCGGTATTTACGGTGATCTTCAAATATGCAGCATTTAAAAAGACATGCACGGTGATCGGAGGTGTCTTGCAGCCGATCCTGATCGGTGCAGTTTTGGGATATCTGTTTAACCCGTTGATGAGAAAGATCGATGTGGGACTGTGTGAATGGATTCTCCCGGGTGTGAAAAATAAGAAAAAGACAAAGAAGGCCATCCGAACGGTGTCCAGTATTGTGACCGTTTTGATCTTTCTTGGTTTATTTGCACTGATCATTTACCTGATCGTTCCGGCGTTGATAGAGAGTATTGTCAATTTGGTCAATACAATGTCTTTAAATGTGGAGCATTTTATTGCATGGTACGAAGATCTCTCCATTCCGGGAAAACGATCCGGCGTTTGGGAAGAATATCTTCTGATGGCGGCAAATTATCTGGAGAGCTGGTTTAACGATACCTTGATCCCTCAGTTGCAGGACTTCACTCAGTGGAAAGGCTATTTGACAAGTATCACACTGAGTGCCATCAATGTGGTTGTGGTGCTGAAAAACGTGATCATCGGACTGATCGTATCGATCTATGTCCTTATGGAAAAAGAACGGTTTGAGGGTCAGGCCAAAAAGATCATTTATGCGGTTCTGCCGATTGAACATGCAAATTCTCTGGTTCAGATCGTACACAAGGTGGATCAGATTTTCGGTGGATTTATTATCGGAAAACTCATAGATTCGGTCATTATCGGCATCATGTGCTTTATTGGATGCTCCATTCTTCGTATGCCATATACATTGCTTGTCAGTGTCGTGATCGGTATCACGAATGTCGTGCCCTTTTTTGGTCCCCTTATTGGAGCCATTCCGTGTCTGATCATTGTAACGATCACAGATCCCTTGCATGGCTTGTATCTGCTCATTTTTGTGCTGATCTTACAGCAAGTGGACGGCAATATCATAGGACCAAAGATCTTAGGGGATTCTACCGGATTGTCCTCTTTTTGGGTGATCTTTGCAATTATTGTGGGCGGAGGATTGTTCGGATTTATCGGAATGGTTTTCGGTGTGCCGACATTTGCAGTCATCTATTACCTGATCCAGCGATTGATCTCATTTTTACTGAGCCGGAAAGGACTGCCGTCAAAATCTCTGGATTATACAGTGGTCACACATGTAGATCCCTCAACAAAAGAACTTTGTACCGGCGACTGGGTACGAAATGAGCCAATGAAATTCGGTAAGAAAAAAAAGAAAGATGCAGAGAAAAAATAGAAGAAAAGCAGCAGGAAAACAATAGTGTTTCTGCTGCTTTTATTTTTGACAGGAATGAGCGTCTATGGTAAGATAAAGTGTAAGTATACCTAAATGACAGGATGAAACAGGTGACTGCTTTCAAATCAGACCAGACTATGAAAGTCACTTAGCAGTATGAGGTGGACACTTTGGATAAGTATGAATATAAATTAAAACTGGATGAGATAGAAACCCTTGCCGCTGAAAAAAACTATGCGGCGGCAGCACAGATTGCTGACAGCATTAACTGGCGTAAAGTACGAAATGTAAACTCCCTCATGTTGGTTGGCGAGGTATATCAGCAGACCGGACGCTATGAGGATAGTAAAGAATTGCTGCTTATGGCGTATGACCGTTCTCCTATCGGAAAGAAGATCATTTACCGTCTGGTAGAGATCGCCATCGAAGCCCGTCAGTTTGATGAGGCACAGGAATACTACGATGAGTTCATAGAGATTGCTCCTCACGATACGACGAAGTACATTTTGCGGTATCGATTGAGCCAGGCAAAGGGCGAGCCCATAACCGCGCAGATAGACATTTTAAACGAATTAAAGGAACAGGAATACACAGAAGAATGGGCCTTCGAACTGGCATATTTGTATCATCAGGCAGGAATGACGGATAAATGTATTGAATCATGCGATGAATTGATCCTTTGGTTTGGAGACGGCCCCTTCGTAGAAAAAGCCTTAGAGTTAAAGATGCTTTATCAGCCCCTTAGTCAGGAGCAAGAAAATAAATATCGCGAGTTGCGCATAAAAAGAGACGGGATGATCGAAGTACGGCCGGATGAGTATTTAGAGTCCGGGGAGATCATCAATAATACGATCCAGATCCCGGAGATCCATGTCAATGCAGATCGTTTCAGTACGCAGAACCTTCAGGAAGAACTGGCACGGGGTATCCAGCAGATCATGGATGCCACAGAGAAGCAAACAGTTGCTGACACGATGGATCAGATTAAAAAAATGGTAGAAGACATTCCGTATCTGCAGCCGTTATTAGAAGAAAATGCGCCACCGCAGGATACTTATGAAGAGTATTATGAGACAGATGAAGAGATTGATGGTTCCATTAACTTAAACTTCCAGGAAATGCTGGAGGAAGAATATGACGGGCAGATCTCCTTATCCCTTCCGAATGTTTTTGCCGGTGAGCCTCAGGTCAATGGGCAGATGACGATCGCAGATGTTCTTGCAGAATGGGAAAAGACGAAGCGTGTGGCAGAGGCTGTTATGGATGATGCCAAACAGCGCAAACTTGCCTCTGCAAAGAAACGTGCGCTTCAGGAGACAGGCGATTTAATGGAGCGTCTGGCGGTTTTGATCCCTCAGTTAG
>CAMBUC010000090.1 GCA_945871045.1 uncultured bacterium | reverse complement strand
CCGGCTGAATGCTACTATCCGGCAATGTTGATGCCATATGTAGCTTAGCATATATGGAGTTTTGGGAGCGTTCCACTATTCTCCCAATGTTCCTTGTAACTTGTCCACCATATCAGTTCATTATAAAAATCTTAGATTTTTGTCTTGACAACTGAGCCACTATAGAGGGACTTGAGATTGCCCAACGGCTAAAGGTGCGATATGGGGAACGCCTGCATCTGTGGAATTATCAGAGAAAATATTATGAGGAATGCCGATCGAATGTGACAATTTCGGAGAAAAGCCTAAAGAAACTGGAAAAAATTCATGTGCCAGAGTTGCAGGAGATACGGGAAGCACTGCAGCAGGATAAAAAGGCGGCATATCAGGAGATGATGCTAAAGACGTATCTGCGAAGAAGCCCCCTGTAAATATTCGCACACGGTTTTTTTTTTCTGCATATCATATAGAGAAAACAATGAGTTGGAGTTATTTGATGGATTTTAACCAGAGGGATTATTATTTCCAAATGCAGCAACTGCAACAAATGCGGCAGATGCCGTACCCCTTCATGTATCCCTATCCGGATCTATATATGAGTGAGATGGAAACTGACCGCGATCTGCAGTATTTACAGCAAATGTATCCCGCAGATGCAAAACGTATGCAGAAAAAGGTAGAGGAAGCCTGTGATAAACTGGAATATGAAGGCAGTATGATGTACGATGAGTATCCGGATCGGGTGTCTATGCTTTTGATCTGTGACCGCATCGCAAATGAGATGGCAAAAGAAGACGCAGAGCGTCAGGCAAAGGAACAGGCGGACCGGATCGGTGATCTGAGACCGGAGAACAGACCCGGGGCAGATATGAATACGCAGCCGGGGATGCAGAATGAGATGGGGCAGGAGCAGGAAATGAATGCCATGCAGATGCGTCGTCCGGGTCCCGGAATGCCTCCGCCTCCCCCGCCGATGGATCGCGGCAGGAGAAATCTGCTGGAAGTACTTTTATTTAACGAAATGCATAAGCGCCGCTGCAAACGTCGCCAGTGTCGAAGATTTTGGTAAAGTAATAGTTGAGGTTTGAAGAAAAACGCATTACAATAGGGAGTGTTCCAATGGTTGGACACTCCCTATTTTGCCGTGAAGTGGGATGAAATGTTTGGCCATTCATGTAAAGGAATAAAATATACAGATCAATTGAGGAAAAAACATTGAAAAAAGGAATCATAAAGGCAGTCGTATTGGCAGTCTGTTTTGCGGCAGCAGTCATTACGTTTGGATATTTTACAAATCAGAACAGCGTGAATCTTACGACCGAGATGAAGGAAGCATCCTATCCGGTACTTTCCGTTTATCACAAAGACTATCTGGTGGCGGAATTGCATGGATATCGGGAAAAAATGGATATGACAACGATGCGGGACGGCGTTGTACCGATTCAGAATGACCGGGCTGTAGCTGTGAAGATCAATACCTATGGCACACAGATCGATCAGATCCGTTATGAGATCCGAAGCCTTGACGGTGAGCGTCTGATCGCAGAACGCACCTGTGATGCGTATACAACAAAGGGAGATATCATACAGTTAGATCTGGTGTTGGAAAATTTATTGGAAGAGTGCGAAGAGTATCAGATCCTGTTTTTGTTGGAGAGCGGGGATCAGACGATCCGTTACTACACCCGTCTGATCCAAAAGCAGGAAGAGCATTTAGATGATTATCTGGAATTTGTGAACCGGTTCCATGAAGATACGATGGACAAGAGCCGGGCAGATCAGTTAACGACCTATCTGGAGCCGAATCATTCAGTGGAAAACAATAACTTAAATCTGGTAACGATCAATGCCAGCCTGCAGCAGGTATGCTGGGCAGATTTTGAATGCCAGCAACTGACAGATTCTGTAGTTACGATCGCAGAATTAAGTGATAATTATGCGGTGATCACGTTGGATTATGTGTTGACGGCAAAAGGAGCCGGCGGTGAACTGGAATATTACAACGCCAACGAATATTATCGTGTCAGTTACAATACAGAGGGACAGCGTTGCTATCTCCACAACTTCGAACGTCGAATGAATCAGATCTTCCGGGCAGACGGAGAGAATTTTTCGGAAAATTATCTGCAATTAGGAATCAGAGATGCAGATGTTGAATATAAAAAGAATGAGAGCGGACAAATTACCTGTTTTGTTCAGGAAGGGGAGTTGTGGAGTTATAACGAAGAAAACGACACATTGTACCGGATTTTCAGTTTTCGTGGTTACGAAGGAATGGATCTTCGCGAAAATTATGCAGCCCATGACATTCGTATTCTGAATATTGACGAGGGTGGTAGTGTAAATTTTGCTGTCTATGGTTATATGAACCGTGGCGTGCATGAAGGACAGGTTGGCTTGTCCGTGTGTCATTTTGACAGTTTGGCAGCTACCGTCGAGGAATTGATCTTTGTGAAATCTGATAAATCCTACAGCCGGCTGAAAACAGATATGGGAGACGTTCTTTATGAAAGTGCAGAAGGAAATCTGTACTGTATGATGGAAGGAACCATTTATCGGATCAGCGGTGCAGATCATAGCGTTCAGGTGTTAGCCGAAGGTCTCGGAAGTCAGGATTACTGCACCTCGAAGGACCGCCGCCTGCTTGTATGGAAACAGGAGCGGTCAGAAGGCAATGGATTGGTGGTGATCGACCTCGAATTAGAAATGACAAGTATATTAGAAGCGTCTCCGGGACAAAAACTTTCACCGATCGGTTTTTTGGAGGATGATCTGGTGTATGGCGTCATCGGGGAAGGGGATACACCCATCGCAGATGGAAGTGTGCCGATGAATCAGATTGTCATCTATAATGTAACAAGTGAAAAAACGGTAAAAACATACGAAAAAGAGAACTACTTTGTCTCGGATGTAAGTATTGATGATTATGTCATAACACTCCATCGTGTGAAAAAAGTAAGCGACACTTATATAGAAGCAGAGGCAGATACGATCTTGAATCATGCAGGTGAAAACATTTTAGATGACAATATCTGTCAGTCTTACGATAGTGTCAAGCAGAAGCAGGTGAAGATTCTTCTGAACAACAAAGTCCGGCACAAACGGGCCGGAATTGTAACCTCAAGAGAGGTGCTTGTGGATGATCCGGAAGAGATCCTGCTTACACCGGAACATCCCTGGGAAGGATATTATACCTATGCAAAAGGCGATTGCCTGTCCTTTCATACCGAGATTGTAAATGCGATCAAAGAAGCAGATGCGCAGATGGGTATCGTGGTGGATGAAAACCTAAATCCCATTTGGGAGCGAACCAAACGTCTTGTCTGCTCACCGGTCAAATTGCCGGAGGATCTGGATGCGGAACATCCGGAGGCATCTTATCCGGATGCGGAAACATACGATCTGACCGGTTGTAAATTGACCCAGACATTCTATTATGTGAGTGAGGGAATGCCGGTTTTGATCACGCAGGAAAACGGAAAGAACGTGTTCATTTTAGGTTACGATTCAGCAACCGTCTGGCTGTATGATGTAGAGAGTCATGTGACCGCAAGAAAAGCCATTTCAGATGCGGAAACAGAGTTTGGTTCACATAATTCCCGCTATACTGCATTCTTACAATAAATGTTGCATAAAAAAGATTGGAAAAAGATGCTTAATTCGTATGCTTTTAACAGAAATGTGAAAATCCCTTGAAAAAAAGGGGTTTTTACGGTATATATAAAAGAGGTGTCATGTCATCAGTTATTAGGCATATGTCGAATAACTGTTATCAATGATGACACAACGTTGACGAAAAGGCTATGAGGGTAAATAGTTAGAGGGTATTGAGTATGAGTAATAAGGAAGTTGTCGTATGTGATGTGAGTCGCGAGCATGATAATCCGATCGCGGAGTTGGTACAGGTTGCCTGTCAGTTTGATAGCAACATCGTATTGGAGAACAATAACCGCAAGATCAATGCAAAGAGTATTATGGGTATCATGGCTTTTAATCCTACTGAAGGAATGACTGTAAATATCGTAGCAGAAGGAAGCGACGAGCAGGAAGCACTTGTAGCAATGGAGAAGTTTTTAGTTTGCAATTAAGCACAAATTAGCCAATAGGAGGACATTAAAATGGCAAAAGTAACTTCAAATGTAAAGAGTACTGTAGCTAAGAAAGTGGAAGAAGTAGTAAAACCTGTAGCAAAGGCAGTTGAGACAAAGGTTGAGGAAGTTAAGGCTGAAGTAGCAGAGAAGGTTGAGGCTGCGCCTGCAAAGGAAGAGAAAAAGGCAGCAGCAAAGCCCGCGAAGAAGGCAGCAGCAAAGCCCGCTAAAAAAGAAGAGGCTACAGCAGAGGTTTATGTACAGTATGGTGGCGGAGAGACATCTGTAGCAGCAGTTGTTGAGAAAATTAAAGCAGCCTATGTTGAGCAGGGACACAGAGCATCTTCCATCAAGTCTTTAAACGTATACCTGAAGCCTGAAGATGGCGCAGCTTACTATGTGATCAATGATAAGTTTGATGGACGTGTAGACTTATTCTAATCGTTCAAATGGAACAGGGTTCCGGTTCGAAAGAACCGGAATTTTTTATTTCATATAGAAAGTTCAATAGGAGGTCAGGACAGATGGCAGAGACAGCAAACACAATCATGGAAGAAGCGCAGGCACTGCGTGAAAGGATCATCGCAGACAGACGGTATCTCCATACCCATCCGGGAACCGGATTTGATATTAAAGATACCATTTCATATGTAAAAAAAGAGTTGGAACTACTTGGTTACGAGCCAAAGGAGTGCGGAAAAGCAGGTCTTGTTGCGTTAGCCGGTGGCAAAAAGCCGGGGAAGGTATTTCTGCTTCGGGCAGATATGGATGCACTTCCGATCCACGAGGAAGCGGATGTGGAGTTTGCTTCCGACAATGGATGCATGCATGCGTGTGGCCATGACATGCACACCGCCATGCTTCTTGGCGCAGCGCGTCTTTTGAAAGCACATGAGGACGAGATCAATGGAACGGTCAAACTGATGTTCCAGCCGGCGGAGGAGATCTTTGAGGGTTCCCATGATATGATCGAAGCAGGACTTTTGGAACATCCGAAGGTAGATGCAGCACTCATGATCCATGTAATGGCAGGAATGCCCTTTGAGGCAGGAACCGTTGTCGTATCTGCACCGGGTGTCAGCGCTCCGGCAGCAGATTATTTTGAGATCAAGGTACAGGGAAAAGGCTGCCACGGATCTATGCCTCAGGCAGGTATCGATCCGTTAAATGCGGCAGCACATATTTTGATTGCGTTACAGGAGATCCATGCCAGAGAACTGGCGATGTCTGACCAGGCCGTGATGACGATCGGTACGATGCATGCAGGAACTGCAGCGAATGCAATCCCTGATACGGCAACTATGGGCGGAAGCATCCGCACGTTTGACGAGGAAACACGTTCCCTTTTAAAACAGCGTTTAATCGAAATATCGGAAAGTGTTGCAAAAGCCTTCCGTGCAGAAGCGCAGATTACCTTTGGAAGTGGATGCCCTACACTGGTAAACGATACCGACCTGTCAAATTGTGCGGACCGTTATGTAAAAGAACTGCTTGGTCAGGGGAAGGCATTTTCTGTTGCACAATTAAACGCTATGAGCGGAGGCGGAAGTTCATCCAAATCGGCCGGATCAGAAGACTTTGCTTATGTCAGCCAGGAAGTTCCGTCCATCATGCTGGCGCTGGCAGCAGGACAGCCCGACAAGGGTTATCAGTATCCGCAGCATCATCCGATGGTGAAGTTTGATGAAGATGCACTTTCCGGGGGAAGTGCAGTCTATGCATACACTGCGATGCGCTGGCTGGAAGAGCATAGATAAAGCAGGTACGGTAAGGGGATAGATACAATGCTTTTATTGGAATTTTTGGGAACGGTCGCATTTTCCATTTCGGGAGCGATCGAAGCGATGAAAAAGAAAATGGACCTTTTGGGTGTACTGGTGCTGGGATTGGTGACAGCAGTTGGAGGCGGGATCGTCCGTGATCTGGTCATTGGAAAACTGCCGCCGGCTTCTTTTCGCGATCCCACCAATGCGCTGATCGCGCTGGTAACGGCATTTGCCGCATTTTTAGTGGGAGTTTTCTTGTCCAAACGGAAAAAGCCCGTACACAGCATGCTCTGGAATCGTGCATTGTTCCTCTCAGACACCTTTGGACTGGGAGCATTCACGGTGCTGGGCATACAGAGCGTGCAGCAGCAGACGGAATACAAAGGCACGGCACTGTTGCTTTTTGTGGGAGTCATCACAGGGGTAGGCGGCGGATTGATCCGCGATATTTTTGCCGGAAATGTGCCCTATATTTTTCGAAAACATGTTTACGCGACGGCTTCCATCACCGGGGCGGTGGCATATCTGGTGATCCAGCGTCTGGGTTTTCCGCGTCTGGCGGTGCTCGTCGGTTTGTTTGTGGTGGTACTTCTGCGCATGCTGGCGGCACATTATGAGTGGAATCTTCCCCGCGTGGAACTGCCGGAGTGATCGTTCGGAGTTTTTAGAAAAGCAGCGTAGGAGTTTATAATATTTTCACAATTCAAGGGGTTGCCAAACAGAAAAAATAGGCGTAGAATATTTGCTATCTATTGAAAATATGTGCTTCTCAGGAGGAGAGGCATATATTTTTTACACTCAACTTAGCACTCGGACGAATAGAGTGCTAATAAAATCAGACAAAACAAAAAAGAAAGGACGGATCCTATGGAAGAACAAAATAAAACAATAGGCAAAGCAGAGTTGGAGCGGCTGGCACATGAACTGACTTATCGGCGTTATATGATGGACCGGGGAAAGGTGCGCAGCCTGTTTAAAGATATCCGTATTCCGGAATATATCGTTTTGTACAGCATCGTACAGGACAGAGAGCGTTCTTCTATTTATGGAGAGCGCACCTATTTACAGGAACTTTCGGAGAAAATGCAGTTGTCCATGCGTCAGACTTCAAAAATGGTGGGAGACCTCAGAGACCGCGGTCTTGTGACCTGGTCTCACGATGGCAGCGGAAAAGACGGCACTTATGTGACGATCACGGAAAACGGCAGAAAACTGTTGGAGAAGCAGGAACTGGTGGTGAAAGATTTTTACGGCAAGGTGATCGAGAGTTTTGGAAAAGAAAACCTGATCGGGCTGCTTCATCAGATGAAAGAACTGGAAACAGTGATGATCCGGGAGATCGAGCAGATGGAAGAAAATGATGACTCGGAAAACTACGGGCAGCAGGATTAGGAGAATTTGAAACAGGAGGAATGCCAGATGACAAAATCAATGGAAGAATATGTAAACAGACAGGAAGAAGTGTGCAGAAAAAATGACGCGATTGACAAACGGCTGTATGAGGAATATGGTGTTAACTGTGGTCTGCGCGATGAGAACGGAAACGGCGTATTGACCGGACTGACCAATATCTCAAAAATCGTATCTTCAAAGATCGTGGATGGTAAAAAGGAGTCCTGCGACGGTCAGTTGTGGTACCGCGGTTATCGCGTGGAGAATCTGATCAACAGACTTGGCCCGGAGGAGATGGGATTTGAGAAGATCGCCTATCTGTTACTGATGGGACAGATGCCCACACCGGAGCAGGAAGCGGAATTTCGGGCGCTTATGGGTGAAGTGCGGACGCTTCCGACGAATTTTACAAGAGATGTCATCATGAAAGCGCCCTCGGAGGATATCATGAATTCTATGACGCGAAGTATTCTGACGCTTGCATCCTATGATCCAAAGGCAAAGGATACGAGTGTGGCAAATTCACTGAGACAGTGTATTCAGCTGATCAGTGAGTTCCCGCTTCTGGCAGTATATGGTTATAATGCGTATAATCATTACGAGAAGGATCAGAGTATGTTCATCCATCACCCGGATCCGGAACTGTCCACAGCGGAAAATCTGCTGTTGCTTTTGCGTCCGGATAAGCAGTACTCCCCGGTCGAGGCAAAAGTACTGGATACGGCATTGATCCTGCATATGGAGCATGGCGGTGGAAACAACTCTACGTTTACGACCCGTGTGGTTACTTCATCCGGCTCTGATACGTATTCTACCATGGCAGCAGCCATGTCATCCCTGAAAGGTCCCAAGCACGGCGGTGCAAACAT
>CAMBUC010000089.1 GCA_945871045.1 uncultured bacterium | reverse complement strand
AGATCCTTTACACCTTTGCTGTAATAGCCTCTGGCTGCTGCCTCTATGCCATAATAGCCATTCCCGAAATATACGTTATTTAAGTAAAATTCCAGAATCTGTTCCTTACTGTATTTCTTTTCCAGACCAACTGCGATAAAGATCTCTTCCACCTTTCGCTCCCAGGTTTTCTCGTTGGAAAGAAATACGGTTCGCGCCAGCTGCTGCGTGATCGTACTTCCACCCTGTGTGATCTTCTGATTTTTAAGCATCGCCACGCCCGCTCGGACGATCGCCTTGAAATCCACACCATGATGGTTAAAAAACTTCTTGTCTTCTATGCTGACAATTGCCGCTTTAACGCCTTCCGGTATGTTATCGTAAGTAAGATAATAGCTGTCTTTTTCACCTTTTACAACTGAGATCTCTTTTCCATTCACATCGTATACCACACTCGTTTGTGAGGCGCGGAAGGTTTCCTCCGTAGAATTCTGGACAAGTAAAGCCGCTTCCAGTTGCAGATCCTTGATCTTTGCTGCATATCCACCGAAAAAATAGACACCCAACGCACCTAAGATCAATGTCAGCAATATGATCTGTGAGATCAGGATCACTTTCAGTTTTTTATTGCTTTTCTGTTTTTTATTCTTTGCCATAATTTATTAAATCTCTTTTTAACAAAAAGACCCCTCCTTTTTCTTTTATCATATCGTTTCCTATTATACTTAGTTATACGATAAAATGAAAGAAAAAAGAGGGGTTTTGTTTTTCTTTTATGCTACTGCTCCATCTGCTTTCCCAAAAATCCCGCTGCGGTCAGGACTAATTGATTCTCCGTTTCGCCCATTCGCATTTTTTCGTTTTTGTCATATAAGATCACAGATCCGATGGCATCTCCTTCACAGATGATCGTACTGATCGCCTGCGTCACATACTCTCCCCGATCATCCAAGGTGATCTTTATAAACATGTTTTCATCCCGGCTTGCCACCAAAGTTTTTCGGTCTTCTATGACTTCATCTAATTCTTTGCTGATCGGTTTGCCTTCAAATTCTTTTTTCCCTGCTCCTGAGGCTGCGATCACATGATCCCTGTCTGTGATGCAGACCAAATGACCTGTCGTTTGCGCCATTGCTTCTGCATACTGCCCTGCAAACTGACTAAGTTCGCCGATGGGCGAATATTTTTTTAGGATGATCTCTCCCTCGCGGTCTGTAAATATTTCCAATGGATCGCCTTCACGTATACGAAGTGTCCGCCTAATCTCTTTTGGCACAACCACACGCCCAAGATCATCGATCCTTCTGACAATACCTGTTGCTTTCATGCTGCTCGTTTCCTCCATTTGCTCTGTATGTGCTACTATTATCTGCAAACAGAGGAAATTTATTCGTACTAATTCATCAATGACTCAAATAAAGATCTTATAACTCGGCCAGATTCATAAAACGGTTCCACTCCTCGCTGTCCCCGCTTCCCTTCATCTCAAAAGAATACGCATGTTCTTCACCATCAATAAAGATCCGATAAATATCGTCTGTTTTTTCCAATTTATAGACGACAGCCTCTTCCAATTCTTTACAAAGATCTGCATACTCCTCCGCTGTTACGATCCGATCAGGAACTTCCCGCTGCAACACACCGTCTGCATTATAGATCTTGCAGCCTTCTTCTACGACAGAAATGATCTGCGGATCCATAATGCGAAACGTCAATCCATTTGTGCGCATCGTCCGAACATCACGGTTACAACTGTTTTGTTCCAAGATCTTCACGTTATCTGCCAGCATATAAAATGTTCCTAATCCAAATCTGATCTCACTGATATGAGCCTCACTAAAATCAAATGTGTGTAATTCATTTTGTGTAAAATATCCCATCTTTACCTCCTGATCATCATTTGTAAAAAGCCGTTATCTCATTTTTCGGAATCCATGGACGGATCACTATAAGAACGATCCTACGATCGGTATCGTTATGATAGACGCCAATGTACTGAGCACCGTCCCCTTCATACAGTATGCGTCATCTGCGCCGCACTCCTTTGCAAACAACCCGATCACGCTTCCGATGGGCATTGCAAGTTCGATGATAAACACCCCAAAAACTACCTGATCAAAGCCCATATCCCGCATAAGAAGTGCGATGGTGATGGGGATCGCCACCATGCGAAGCAGGATAAATGCATACATACGCATATCTTTTAGATAACTCTTAAGATCTGCCTTTGCAATTGAAATACCGATCATCATCATGGATAACGGGATCGTGGTATCACCCATATACCCACACAAAGAAACTGCCGGAGCCGGGACCTGAATACCCGTTGCAAAGATAACCAACGCTAACAGCGCTGCTACAACTCCCGGATTGATGATCCTCTTTAAAGATACTGCGAGACTTGACTTTTCTTCACGAGTCATACCGTTCTTTTCTCTTGCCGCACGTCTGGCCAACGCCATGCCGTATGTATATACGATCACATTATACAAAAGAATATAAAATGAAACATACACCACGCCTTCACTCCCATAAAGGCTTCTTGCCACCGGAATCCCCATGAAACCCAGATTTGAAAATGTTGCCATCAAAATATAGATACTTTTCAAGTTCTTTGGCGGATGAAGCACCCAGGCCAGCAAAATGCCAAATACAATGGCGATCACATAATATAAGATCACTAACTGCACATTTCCTATGATCTTTTCCCTGCTGATAGCCTCTGTATCTCCAAGCACGCCTCCGATCACCAGAAGCGGGTTAAACACATTCACCACCAGTTTGGAAATGTTGGCCGAACCCTCCTCTCCGATCCATTTCTTTTTATAAACAAATACTCCGATCAGCATCATTGCCAGCAAGACCAGCATTTGTCCAAATATGATCCCGATATCCATATGGTTCTCCTTTATTTATTCCTGATATAATTTTTATCCTATTCCTGATGTCTGTTTGCATTTCATTCTACGATGTTTTGATCTCCTGCAATAACTGCTGCCTGCGCCCGCCTCCCAGCAGCAATTCATTGTATTTCATGTATTTCGGCTGAGGATTCATTGTGAGAAAAACTGCTGCCTCTTTACACATCGTAAGTCCGGTCACGAATAATAACATTTCCTGCGTCCCTTCAGTGCCAAATGCATCCTCGAGAAAATCAAATGCATGCGTCATTGCCGTTGCAAGCGCCTCGCTCTGTGGCGTGTCTGTAAAGCATTTTGCCTCAAATAACTCCTTCAAAGGTTCCTTTAGCGCATCCAGTAACAGATTCACGACAGAAATACGCTCATCAAAGCCTGCTTTCATCAAACGTTCAAATACCACCGGCTGTGCCTGTCCCCGCAAGATCTCATGGATACCATAGTCATCTCTATATTTTCTATACAATTCATAATAAGCAAAAAAATCTTCTGCCACCTCCGGCAGCCGAAGGTACTCGCGAACCACATCCTCCGTCACGGGAATATCTAACTCTTCATAGATCTGCATAAGCGCGCTCAGATCTTCCCAACCTCTGGCTGTCACAAAACGAAGTCCATCCACATCTGTTTCAATGCGATAAAAGTTCTTTTTCCGCAATTGCAAATAACTTAAAATCACCCCGTGTATATGTCTTTCAGCGGCATAATTCATCCATATATTCAAGTCTGCTTCTACATCAATGGAGCGGACACGGTCTAAGGTCACCATATCAAAATCCCGCACCGATTTGTTGTACTCCGGTGGATTTCCTGCCGCCACAATGATCCAGCCCTGGGGGACTGCCCGGTTTCCAAAAGTCTTGCACTGCAAAAACTGTAACATTGCCGGCGTCAATGTCTCCGATACACAGTTGATCTCATCAATAAAAAGAATTCCCTCTTTTTTTCCTTCATCCCGTATGCTGCGATAAACACTTGCTATGATCTCACTCATGGTGTACTCTGTCACCGAATAGGTTTCTCCCTCGTATGTTTCCTGTGTGATCATCGGAAGTCCCACCGCACTCTGCCTCGTGTGATGTGTGATCGTATATGCCACTAAACCTACCTTGCATTCTTCTGCGATCTGCTCCATAATCTGCGTTTTTCCGATTCCCGGAGGTCCGATCAAAAGGATCGGGCGCTGCCTGATCGCCGGTATTCTATATTTTCCTTCGTTATCTTTTTTTAAATACGCTTGCACTGTATGCTTGATCTCTTCCTTTGCCTGCGCAATGTTCATCTTCTTTCCTCCTATCATCCCTATGGCATCAAACAGACATTTGTCCTTACTCTTTACGCCTATACTCTAAACAAATACCTCTCTGTTTTAACAGTTCTCTTTATCTAATCTACATTTAATTGCCCACGGAGGCACTTCTTCTTCGTTGTAATCATCAAGATATAAAAACGCACACGGATAATCCGGTTTTTTTGCCGGATACGTGCCATTTCCATCGGTAAAATATAGCACCCCTCCCAGATTTCGCAGTTCGCCTTTCTTCCGAAGTGTCTCTACATAAGTAAAGGCCGGGCGAAAATCTGTATTTCCGCCTCCTTTGATCTCAAAATGCGACAAAAGCGCTTTCGCCTGCTCCTCGCTTTGTATGATCAATTCTTCCTGAACCGTATCATCGCATTGGATCAAATGAATCTTTGCTGTAGAAAAAAATACGTTTTTTTCCAACAAAATATGCAGGGTCTCTTGTAAAAAGGATCGAACCAGTTCCCCGCTTGTCGAATAACTGGTGTCTACTACGATCACAAATTCGGAAATTCTTCGCTCTTCTCGTGTTTCTAAGGGTTCGATCAGCGGAAGATTCCCGTAATTACGCAGTCCAAACGTATAATAATTCAGATCAAAAGAGTCCATATCACACCGCATATTTTCTTTAAAAGCGGCAAATTTCATCAGAAATTCTTTATAATTACGCCGTTTTCTTTTGGCAGTAATTTCTGCCTGCATCGCTGCAGCAATGGCGTCCTCCGTCCGGTCACTTTTTTCTTTTTGAAACTGTGTCTGGCGCGCGATCTTTTGCCATTTTTTCTGTGCCTCTTCGCTTTGCTGTGGTTGATTGGGTATTGGCCGCTTGCTATCCTTCATCTCCCACAAAGCATGATCATCTGTATAAAATTCCTGTGCCAGCGCACGCAGGCGCTCCGGTGTTTCTTCTGACAGCAATTCATAAATTCCTGCTGCCGAAAGGATCTTCCTTTTGTGCATCAGATCATAATAACTTTGCCGTTGCCAACTTAATAAACGGCGTGTAGAAGGCTTATTTAATCCATCAATCACATATTCCACCGCAATGTCACAGGCCAGATTCCAGCGAAATTCTTCTCGTTTTCCTCTTTGCCATAAATGCGCATATAGGCAATGAAGTACGGTATGGAGATACGCTCTGCGCAAAAATAATTCATTTTTCTCAAATAATTGTAAATAATGCGCTGGTGGATAATATAAATACACACCCTCAGTAGCAAATGCATTCACATTCTCTTTGCCTTGCGGTATCAGAACTGACAACGCACGTTCCATATAAGGCAGATCGATACAGAGTTCATCTCTCAAATAGGCGATTACCTTATCGAACATCCGACTTTCCCATTCTATCTGTGTCTCAACATGCATGTTCATTCCTCCAACGAATGATGCCTGCAACACCACGCGTCCAGCCTTCAGAAACTGCTTTGATCACAGCCGCCTGTACCGCCTCATCAGAGATCAAAGACTGTCCACAGAGCGTCTTTAACGTATCCTCATCCTGTAATTGCACCAGACGCTCCATAACTGCTACTTCATGGATCCGAATATAGTTCTCATATTGCTTTTTTGCTTCATCGGAAAGTCCATAAGGATACGTCAATCGGTACAAAGCCATCTTCATCAGTGTTAAAAATTGCTCCTCGTTGGATGCTTTCTCAAACACGGTATCATAGCCGGAGACATCTATGCGGCCATTCACAAATTGTTTTCTGGCACGATATCCTTCGCCTTCCACATGAAGGCTAAAAATGTGTGCCGGTCCGATTTCCTCATATCTTTCCGAGTATTCCGGATAAAGCAATCGTACCTTATCTTCTCCTTCTGTTTGAAATTCCACACAGAGTTCTGCCGTTAATTGATTGAGCAAAAATTGTAAACCTGTCACATCACCTGCTGATGCACGGATCACAAGTGTATGCAATGCGCGGCAATTCATAAAGGCATCACTGTTTACCTGTGTAAGCAATGCTCCTACTGTCAGTCTTTCCAGCCTTCTGCAATTATAAAAAGCATAGGTTTCTAAGCAAATCACTGTATCCGGCAATGAGATTTCTTTTAAATAATTTCCATTTAAGGGACGAAGTATCCCATTCGTTGCAGTTGTTCCATCTCCGAGCCCTACTGCTTCTATCTCTGCTAAAAGAGAAGGTGTCAGCCTTCCTTTTTCTGCAAAACAATAAGTCCCAATGATACGAATTGTCTTTCCATCCACCTGATCCGGTATCTCCAGAGTATCTACAGTTCCAAAAACGCGGCACAGGCGAAGCGCTCCATCTTCCAATTCTTCACATAATAACTTTTCACCGTTTTTTCCATCTAATAACATATTACCTTGTTCTCTCCATCCTTCCAGAAATCTAACCTTCTGCTTTGCTTCCTATCCTTTCAACCTGTTTGAAATATATTTCCTCATCCTCAAATCCCAGCCTGCAGCGATATCCTTCCACCGTTCCCACCTGCCAGTCAAAATAATTCCTATGAGGTTTTGCACAGGCTTCCATAATTGCCATGATCACTCCCCCATGCACCACAAAAACCATTGGTCCTTCCATTTTTCCTAATTCTGATGGATTCATAGGATCTGCTTCATTTTTTATACACCGCTGAAGTGCTCTCCTGATGCGATATTTAAACTGTTGTTGCGTTTCCGCTCCCGGAAAATCCCTGCTTCCGCCACTGTCAATAAAGGCCTGATAACGCACATCATTAGCCAGTTCCTTATAATTTTTGTACTCAAACTCCCCAAAATCCATCTCACGAAGATCATCCACGATCTGCTGCTCCACACTCGGAAATAACAATTCTGCGGTCTGCCTGCAGCGTAACATGGGACTTACATACACCTTTTTTGGCTGTCTGTTACATACACTCATCGCCATTTGCGACTCGCCACTTCTCTCATTTTCCGGCAAAAAAGAGCGCAGAAGTATGTTTCTGCGCTCTTTGATCTCGCAAACACCCTCCTCACACAAGGGCTCATCTGTGCTACCGACATAGCGTTTTTCCATGTTACCTGCTGTTTTTCCGTGACGGATCAAATATATCTCTTTCATATTCTTTTCCGTTTTATGATCCTTGTCTTGTTCCTTCTTCTATCGGTTCCACGATCAGTTTCACACCTTCGATCCTTACGACCTTCACCAGCGTATCCTTTTCAATGATCATGTCATCAGAAACAGCACGGGCACTCCATTCGAGCCCCTTTACAAGCGCTCTTCCTTCCGCTGCACGATTGTCAATACGCTCAATGACTTTCACCACTTCTCCGATCAATTCTTCGCTGTTTGTACGCGTCCTGCGAGGGTTCAGATACTTCACAGCAATCGGACGCGTAAAATAGATCAACACAAACGACACTACAAAAAACGCTGCCAACTGAATCCAAAAATTTGCACCCACAGCCGCCAGAAGAAAGGCAACCAGCGCACCTCCTGCCAGCCAGATCGTTGTCAAACCTACCGTTACTAATTCAACAATTAAAAAAATAATGACCAATGCCATCCAAATGGCGGCCGGCCCATATTCCATAAATATATTCATGCCTTCTGCCTCCTTTACACTTTCAACAGATATAGTTTATTATATCTGATTCTAATCCAATTTGCAATTTCACATTCTAACCAATTATTTTCTTGATTTCCTAATATTCTTGAATTATATAGGTACATTTGATTCTTATGCAGATCCTACCAATATTCCTTGCCATATAGGCGACGTAGTTTCATATACAACAAAAAACAGCACTTCAAGTGCTGTTTTAACCATAAGAAATGCCCAGTTTCGGAATCGAACCAAAGACACAAGGATTTTCAGTCCTTTGCTCTACCAACTGAGCTAACTGGGCATTGAGTTGCGGGAATAGGATTTGAACCTATGACCTTCGGGTTATGAGCCCGACGAG
>CAMBUC010000088.1 GCA_945871045.1 uncultured bacterium | reverse complement strand
AGCAGACGAGCAGGACTATGGGAAATTGTGTAACCTGGTTATCAGTAGTTCGGGGCAGCAGTTGCGGGAAGTTTTGACAAGTTTGCTGGAACAATTGATCGTTGAAAAGTATCATGCGGATATGGGTATGAGAGATTATCTTGCGTGCGATCTCAATGATCTTGTTGTGGAGATGCAAAATGCGGCGGAACATGATGTGATGCAGCAGGTAGTGGTATTGTAGAGACAAAGAATATTTCGTATAATATGTACATGAATTCTGTGTATCTGTCGGAGGTGGTCTTATGAAAGAAGATGTTGTGGTTAAGTTAAGGGATAATGATCAGGGAATCATAAATAACAAGATATTGCAGCATAAATCATTTGAAGAACATTTAGCTGAGTATAATGGAAAAATATCGGTTGGATATTTTGATTGGGGAGAACCAAGAGGAAAGGAGTTTTTATGAATATACGTCATTCAACGGAAGCGGATCTTCCGGTTATGATGAAAATCTATGAGTACGCCAGAGCGTTTATGGCAGATCATGGAAATCCGAATCAGTGGGGGCCGACAAACTGGCCGCCGAAGGCATTGATCCAAGAGGATATTGCCGCCGGCAAGAGTTTTGTCTGTATCCATGAGGGAGAGATCGTCGGTACATTTTTCTATGATTTTGGTGAAGATATCGAGCCGACGTATCGTGTGATCGAAGACGGTGCGTGGATCGGAGAAGATACCTACGGCGTGGTTCATCGGATCGCCGGAAACGGATCGGTGAAGGGAATCGGAGCCTTTTGTTTGAATTGGGCGTTTCAGCAGTGTGGACATTTGCGCATGGATACGCATGGAGACAATCGTGTGATGCAAAGTCTGCTCAAAAAGTGCGGGTTAATTCACTGTGGCACAATCTATGTGGTCGAGGACAATGATCCGAGACTGGCGTATGAGAAAATATGTGGGAATGAATAAGGATTCCGGTTAATAAAAAACATGCAGAGATTATCAAGTAGGGGGAAAGCAATATTATATCACACATGATATGATACGTTTATAGAGTATTGACAATATATACAAACGAACTATAATAAACTCATAATACACCAACTCGTGAGTCAATAATTTGGAGGTGCCTATGTTTTATTGTCGTGAAGAAGAATTACAGGAGATGAATCGTCGCTATGACAAGGGGCGTTTTGAATGTATTGTCATTTATGGGAGACGACGTGTAGGAAAAACAGCTTTGATCAATGAATTTTGTAAAGATAAGCCGTCGGTATATTTTTCTGCATTGAATGCTTCCTCAAAAGAGAATCTGGAAGCGCTATCCAAGGCAATCTGTTTGTACAAAGATCCGGAAGGAACTGCGGCGTTGACATATCGCAGTTATGATGATGCGCTGGATGAGATTACAAAAATGGCGGAAAAACAGCGTTTGGTTTTTGTGATTGATGAATATCCGTATCTTGCGAAAGCAGAAAAATCGATTTCGTCCCGGCTACAGCATCTGATCGATCGGATGTGGCAGGAAGGGCAGCTTTATCTGATCCTGTGCGGTTCTTCCATGAGTTTTATGGAATATCAGGTACTGGGTTACGAGAGCCCGTTATATGGAAGGCGTACAGCGCAATTTAAGATACAGCCTTTAACTTATCGGGAGTGCGCAGTATTTCATCCGACATTAAAACCTGAAGAACAGGCTTTGTTGTATGGTATTACGGGAGGTGTTCCGCATTATATCAATAAGCTGGATGTGGGAGATGATCTGGATGAAGCCGTTATGGAAAATTTGTTTAAGACCTCCAGTTATTTATTTGAAGAACCGGAAAATTTATTGAAGCAGGAGTTAAGAGAGCCTGCCGTCTATAATTCCATTATTTCTGCAATTGCAGGCGGTGCCAGTCATGCCAATGAGATCTCAACAAAGGTTGGTTTGGAGTCGGGTGTATGTGCAAAGTATCTTCGAGTTCTCCTGGATTTGGGCATTTTGAAAAAGGAGACACCCATTACGGAAAAGCCCGGACGGAAAACGATTTATACGATCAATGATCCGTTTTTCCGCTTTTGGTACCGGTTTGTGCCTTGTAATATGTCACTGATCAGTGCGGGACGGATCCGTCAGGTGTATGAACCGACGATAAAGAGGTTCTATCCGGATTATATGGGACTTGTCTTTGAGAAAATGTGTCAGGAATATCTGATGCGCTATGAGAATAAACAGTCGTTTTTGTTACGTGAGATCGGTCAGTGGTGGGGAACAGATCCGGGGGCACGCAGAGAGATACAGATCGATCTGGTTGGCATTCCGGTGGAGGGTTCGGAATACCTGATCGGTTCCTGCAAATTCAGAAACGAGAAAATCGGTGTGGATGAGCTGGAATTGCTTCGCAGATATGCTTCTGTATTTAGAAAAAACGGGAAATTCCGGTATTGTATCTTTTCAAAAGGCGGTTTTACAGAGGGATTGTTAGCATTGGAAAAACAGGGTGAGGTGACACTTTACACACTGGAGGATCTCTATAAAATATAGCTTGATTAATGGATAAAATAGGTTTATAATAAAAACAGTAATAATTCCTATTTTATATTGGTGTGGGGGCACCGGAAAGAGAGGGTATTTTATGAGTAAATTTGTATGTACGGTTTGTGGTTATGTGTATGAAGGAGATGCTGCTCTGGAGGAGTGTCCGGTCTGCCATCAGCCGGGATCAAAGTTTCGGGAGGAGGCAGAAAAAACTGTAATTCCGGAAGGAGAAGCCGGTGAAAAGGCAAATGCTCCGGATGGGAAAGCAGCGACTATGGCATCAGATCTGAGTTATGATAAGACCTATTACCGGGTGGATG
The DNA here is from genome assembly GCA_945871045.1 of uncultured bacterium. GTDB lineage: Bacteria > Bacillota > Clostridia > Lachnospirales > Lachnospiraceae > W0P33-017. The sequence goes on along the minus strand of CAMBUC010000088.1, from coordinate 5,307 downwards.
AATCCTGCCGTTATATGGAGGAAATCCATCAGATGGCAGTGCGCGGAAAGACGATCGGAGGGTCCATGGGGACAAAGATGCCGATGCCGAACTGGGATGATATTTTACTTCTCGGCGCCCAGCTGAATCCGCCTCCGCTGGATGACGATGCACCTGTTACGACCATGACGATCATCGGGAAGCATGCAAAACATCCGATGATCCTGGAAAATCCGGTTTACATATCACATATGTCTTTTGGTGCGCTTTCAAAAGAGATCAAGGTAGCGCTTGCAAAGGGTTCCGCTATGGCAAAGACAGCGATGTGCAGCGGAGAGGGTGGCATTTTACCGGAGGAACGGGAAGCTTCCTACAAATATATTTTTGAGTATATTCCGAATAAGTACAGTGTGACGGATGAAAATCTGCGGGCAGCGGATGCGATCGAGATCAAGATCGGTCAGGGAACGAAGCCCGGCATGGGCGGACATCTGCCCGGAGAAAAAGTAACGCCGGAGATTGCGGCCTTGCGTGGGAAAAAGCCTGGTGAGGATGTACAGAGTCCCAGCAAATTTCCGGAGTTAAATTCCAAAGAGGATTTAAAAGATATGGTAACCATGCTTCGGAATCGTTCCGATGGAAGACCCATCGGTATTAAGATCGCAGCGGGGCGGATCGAGCGTGATCTGGAATTCTGTGTTTATGCGGAACCTGATTTTATCACGATCGACGGCAGAGGCGGTGCGACCGGTTCCAGTCCGCTGTTTTTGCGGGAGGCGACAACTGTTCCGACAGTGTATGCCTTGTATCGGGCCAGAAAGTACTTAGATTCGATCCATTCCGATATTTCTCTGGTCATCACCGGTGGTTTGCGCGTATCCGCCGATGTGGCAAAAGCGCTTGCGATGGGTGCGGATGCAGTGGCTGTGGCGAGTGCGGCATTGATCGCAGCGGCTTGTCAGCAGTACCGGATCTGCGGTTCCGGAAACTGTCCGGTTGGAATTGCTACGCAGGATCCGAAGCTGCGCGAGCGTCTAAAGGTAGATCAGTCTGCACAGAGAGTGGCAAATTATCTGAATGTGACATTGGCAGAGCTCAAAAGCTTTGCGCGGATCACCGGACATTCCTCCGTGCATGATCTGAGTGTGGATGATCTGGTGACGATCAACCGGGAAATTTCCGAATATACAAATATCCGACATGCATAGTATAATAAATATCAGCGGAGTTTGCGTAAAAACGTGGACTCCGCTTTCATGTTTTTGGTTGTAGTAGATAGGAAGATGTGCTATATTGTTAATATCCGAAGCCATATTTTGGCATAGGAGAAACAGGCACATGGAGGGTATTTATGGATAAGGAATTGCAAAAGAAAAAAACGGAAAAGAAGGAAAAGGATCAATCATTAAATACGATCTTGTTTTCATCTTTGGGAGTTGTACTATTATTATTAGTGGAATTGTTTTTGATGATTTCAATGCCACAGATGCTTCCGACCATAGCCATTTTGGGTGTAGTGATCGCAGGTTGCACGTATATAGATCTGTCCGCATGCATCAAACATATCCGTAAAAAAGAGCAGGAGCAGGCAGAACAATACGAGAGTATTCTAAAGTCAGAAAAGGCTTCTTATCTTTTGATCCGTAAATATTTTGATGAGATGGGAGAACAGATTGATTTACTTCAGGATCGGTTAACCGAGCCGGTTCAGGAAATCATTGCATCACAGAAGGCAACTGCAAAGGTTACGATCAATCGAAATAAAGAACATACAGATGCTCTTATGAATTCCAATGACAAGTTATTGGATCTTGTTTTTGAATTAGAAGGTAAGATTGACAAAATGAGTTCTTCTCTTTTGGAAACGAAAGAAGATCATTCAAAAGATGAAAATGCTGCTTTATTACAAAAGCAGAACGAAATCTCCAGCCAGATGCGTGAATTGGAGTTAAGTCTTAAAAATGAGATCCTTCAGGCAGTGAATAAGTTGTCTACCATGTCACCTCAAGTTGTGATGGCGTCGCCTCAGATGATGCAGATGCCACAGATGCAGCAGCCGGCGGCTGCACCTGTTTCTATGGATACGGATCCTTTTGTAATGCCGGAAGTTACTCCAGAGTTAGGCGAACTTGGACAGGAGGAACAGTTCGAGGAAATCGGTGAGTTGGGTGATCTTGGTGCATTACCTGATTTTGTACCCATGGATGCTGTTGAAGATCAAATAGAGCCGGAAGTATTACCGGAACTTCAAATGGAAGAACCAGAACCTGAAATCTTCGAGGAGCCTCAGTTATCCGCAGAGCCTGAGATGATCTTAGAACCGGAAACTATGGAAGAACCGGAGTCTATAGTGGAAGATCTGCCTCCGATGCCGGATCTTTCTGATCCGAATAAGATGATGAGCCCGGATGATATCGCAGCATTATTGGCAAATATGAATGCGGAAGCATCTGTAGTAGCAGAAGAGGATGCGGTGGAAGAATCTATAGAGGAGCCTGCCCAAGAACCGGAATCTGTTCCTGTGGAAGAGTCATTGCCTTCTATTGATGAGATTGACCTGTCTGATCCGAACCGAATGATGAGTCCTGACGAGATTTCTGCATTGTTGGCAAGTGTGGCTGAAGATACAGAAAATGCTTCTTCATTACCTGACGTTGAATTGGAAGAACCGGAGCCTGTAGTGGAAGAAGCACCTCCGATGCCGGATCTGTCTGATCCGAATAAAATGATGAGCCCGGATGAGATAGCTGCGTTATTTGCAAATCTTGGCTAAAACCGATATTTTAAGGGTTTTATTGTATAGAATTGTCTGATAAACAAAAAAATTAAAAAAATTAAAAAAAATGCTTGCATTTTTTTGAAAGACGATGTATACTAGGTCTTGCGTTGAGGGAAACGCAAGAACGAGCGCCTCTAGCTCAGTTGGTAGAGCACCTGACTCTTAATCAGGGTGTCCAGGGTTCGAACCCCTGGAGGCGCATTTGTCGTTTATGTTTTAAAATATAGTTCCAGTCTGAACAGACTGGAATATTTTTTTTGCAATAAAATCAATTGGAATTTATGAAATGTATCTCATGATTTTTTGATCAAAGGTCAGATCTGATCTCATGGAGATAAAATGGAAAACAATAAAGTAGGTTGGAATCGCTTATGAACATTTTGACATTAGAGAACATCGAAAAAAATTACTCGGATAGAAAATTGTTTGATCAAGCCTCGTTTTATTTGGAGGAGGGAGAAAAGGTAGGTATTATCGGTATCAATGGAACCGGGAAATCTACATTGCTACGCATGATGGAAGGAAGCGAAGAAGCAGACGAGGGACGTGTTGTTTATGCCAATCATGTGGTTGTTCGCATGCTTCCCCAACAGCCTGTTTTTTCTCCGAAAGCTACGGTGATCGAGGCAGCAGTTGCTGTTCAGAAAGCGCCTTTGACCGGGAAAGGGAATGGATCAGACATTCATGGACAGTCTGTGGATATAGATCATTTTACGAAAGAAGCACAGGCAAAGCAGATGCTTACAGAACTGGGGATTACAGATTTTGACGTTCCGGTGGAGAATCTTTCCGGTGGACTAAAGAAGCGTGTGGCTATCGTGAATACCTTATTGTCTGAGGCAGATATCCTCCTTATGGATGAGCCGACAAACCATTTGGACAGTCAGACTTCACAGTGGCTGGAAAATTATTTAAAACAGTATCGGGGAGCAGTTGTGCTTGTTACCCATGACCGTTATTTTTTGGATAGCGTGGTGCAGCGGATCGTAGAGATCGATAAGGGAAAGATATATAGTTATGATGCGAACTACGCCGGTTTTCTGGAGTTGAAGGCTGTCAGAGAAGACATGGAGGATGCCAGTGAGCGAAAACGCCAGTCGATCCTTCGTGTGGAACTGGAATGGGTAAAACGTGGTGCCCGGGCCCGAACCACAAAGCAGAAAGCAAGGCTGGAGCGATATGAAGAACTGAAAAACCGGCGGGCGCCTGTCCGTGACGGAAGTGTGGAGTTATCCTCTATTTCCAGCCGAATGGGGCGTACAACGGTGGAACTTCATCATGTGAGCAAGACATACGACAGACAGTTATTTACTGATTTCAATTATATTTTCTTAAAAGGTGACCGGATCGGTTTTGTAGGAGAGAACGGTTGCGGAAAAACCACGATGATGAAGATCATCGCAGGCATCCTGCCGCCCGATACTGGTGAAGTGGTTGTGGGACAGACGGTAAAGATTGGATATTATTCACAGGAGTGGGAAAACGATCCTTCTGCCGGAATTGCTTACATGGATCCACAGGCGCGTGTGATCGATTATATCCGTGATACAGCGGAATTTGTGCGTACAAAAGACGGTTTGATCTCGGCATCTGCGATGTTGGACAAATTCCTGTTTCCTCCGCAAGAGCAGTATGCGCGGATTGAAAAACTCTCCGGCGGTGAAAAGAAGCGTTTAAACCTGCTTCGCGTGTTGATGGAGGCACCGAATGTATTGATCCTTGATGAGCCTACAAATGATCTGGATATTCAGACGTTAACAATCCTCGAGGATTATTTAGATTCTTTTGATGGTATTGTGATCGTTGTGTCCCACGACCGTTATTTTTTGGATCGTGTGACGAAACGATTGTTTGTATTTGAACCGGGCGATATCCGGCAGTTTGAGGGAAATTACAGCGACTATGCCTTTGTGAGTGAGATGGAAGGATTGGCTATACATGCGAGTGTTTCCGGATCCGGGAATGGAAAAGATTTCGGTACAGTTGCTGGCGGCGGCACAGAGTCAGATGAAAGTGAACCCCTTTCAAAGGCAGCGGAACGTGCAAGACAAGGCCGGTCCCATGCCGTAAAAGTAAAGTTTACTTATAAAGAACAACAGGATTGGGAGACCATTGAGGAACAGATCGGGGATCTTGAAGAAAAAATCCAATCTCTGGAGGGACAGATCGCTGCCAATGCGAAGGATTTTGTGAAATTGAACGAGTTGATGGCAGAGAAAGAACAGGCAGAAAGTCAGATGGAAGAGCGCATGGAGCGCTGGATGTATCTTCAGGAAAAATATGAGGAGATCTTGGCTGCAAAGTAGTATTTTAGACAGATACAGTTTTGCCGGGAGTTTTTGCTTCATCGGAGGGTGTGTGCAACACAGAAACCGTAGATATATTCAGAAATCAGGAGAGGTTTGCTTATGACAGAGTGGAAGGTATTCTTTAATGATAATTTTTGGGGTAGATCCAGAGAGGAAGATCCTGCCTTTGAAGCGGGAATGGAAATGGAGCGTCCATTGCTGACAGTGGAACATCCGGTGAATCAGACGGTAGACTGGTGC
>CAMBUC010000087.1 GCA_945871045.1 uncultured bacterium | reverse complement strand
CCAGCCGCGAGCAGGTCATCATCAACACCTGGTACGGCGGCGAGATGAAGAAGGGTATGTTCTCTATGATGAACTACTATCTGCCGTTAAAGGGTATTGCAGCAATGCACTGCTCAGCAAACACAGATATGAACGGTGAGAACACCGCGATCTTCTTTGGACTTTCAGGAACCGGTAAGACTACATTATCTACAGATCCCAAGCGTCTTCTGATCGGTGATGACGAGCATGGCTGGGATGACAATGGCGTATTTAACTTTGAAGGTGGATGTTACGCAAAGGTTATCAATCTTGACAAAGATTCTGAGCCTGATATCTACAATGCGATTAAGCGTGACGCTCTGTTAGAGAATGTTACTGTTGATGAGAACGGCAAGATCGACTTCGACGATAAGAGCGTAACCGAGAATACCCGTGTATCTTATCCGATCCAGCACATTAACAATATCGTACGTCCTGTATCTTCTGCACCGGCAGCTAAGGATGTGATCTTCCTGTCAGCAGATGCATTTGGTGTACTTCCTCCGGTATCTATTCTGACACCTGAGCAGACCCAGTACTACTTCCTGTCAGGATTTACCGCAAAATTAGCAGGTACAGAGCGTGGAATCACCGAGCCTACTCCTACTTTCTCAGCTTGCTTCGGTCAGGCATTCTTAGAGTTACATCCGACCAAGTATGCAGAGGAACTGGTTAAGAAGATGGAGCAGAGCGGCGCAAAGGCTTACTTAGTAAATACCGGATGGAACGGAACCGGAAAGCGTATCTCTATTAAGGATACCCGTGGAATCATTGATGCGATCCTTAACGGCGATATCAACAATGCTCCTACAAAGACACTTCCGATCTTCAACTTCGAGATCCCTACCGAGTTAACCGGTGTTGACACAGGTATCCTTGATCCTCGTGATACTTACGTAGATGCTGCTGAGTGGGAGACCAAGGCAAATGATCTTGCTGATCGTTTCGTTAAGAACTTTGCAAAATACGAGGGAAATGATGCAGGTAAGGCACTTGTTTCAGCTGGTCCTCAGAAATAAGATCAGATTTTAAAATTTGTAAATGAGAAGATTTTTCCATTGCGAATTACCATGTATTAAGTTATAATTTTGTTAGAAACTAATAGTGTGAAATGCCTGAGATGTGCGACAACTCCTGTTATTTTGAACCTACATTTACTTTCAACGGGATTCCTACATGAACTTATGGATGTCATGCCTTATCTATGGATCAGAGGAAGGCAGAAGTAAGGCTGCGGTTACCCACCTAGCTTTGGCTAGGAGTCAAAATACAGGAAACGGCATTTTGGGTTTTTACAAAAGATTGTTAAATAACAAAAGTGAAACAGATGATTCTGTAAAGCACAAAAGACAATATATTAATATTTACAAAAGAAGCTGCAGATAACACTTGCGGCTTCTTTTTCAGTTGTGAAATATCAGAAAGTGGAAGGATCGGATGAAAAGAAATCAAGCCCTTGACCGAAATCAAATCGTGATTGTTTGTCTGTTTGTGATCTGTTTGCTGCTTACGCTTGTCATTTTTTATGTCAGTAATCATGCGGAGCAAACAAATTCAGGCACGAAATCCATCGTTACCTCTAAGGATCTGGTGGAAGTGTATGCATTTTTAGAACAGGATGAGGCCCTTCGGGATATTTTAGATGGCAGAGCGGAAGAAGAACCATTTTCTTATAATGATTACCGTGATTTTTTAGAAGAGATTCATGTTTGGGATGCAGTGGCGTTTGAACAGCTGCCCGGCTGGGATGCAAGCGGAAAAAAGAAATTGACCTATGAGATGCTTCTCCGAAGCAGAGATCTGGTGGCTGAATTGTTTGAGATGTCTTCCTTTAAAGAGTCAGAAACATTGTCTGAAGAATCGAACGCAAGCATGGACCATCCTACAGACGACAGAAAAACGGTTGATGAACATACAACTGTGCGTGTTCTGCTTTTGCAAGAAAAACAGGCACTTAGAGAAAATGTTTATTTTTCAGCGAATGGGCCCTACACGATCACATGGGAGGATCGCCAGACAGAAAAAAAGAAAAATAAAGTGACAAATGCCCGCCAACTGAAACTGGATCTTGGAGAATCGGCGAAGATCGCGTCAAAGGATGGGGAATTATATCTTACGGATGAAAAAGGAGATCGGATCTCGTTGGGATATCGGGGGACGTTTCTGATCACTCATCAGGAGAATGGCTTTGTATTGATCAATGAGGTGGAGATCGAGGATTATCTCTATGGTGTTGTACAAAGTGAGATGCCGGCATATTTTGAAACGGAGGCTTTGAAAGCGCAGGCCGTCTGTGCCAGAACCTATATTGTCTCCCAACTGATGCAGGATCATTATCCGCAGTATGACGCTGATGTAGATGATTCCGTTAATTATCAGGTTTACAATAAGGCGGCACCGGATGAACGGGTACTGGCGGCAGTGGATGCCACAAAAGGAATGATCATAACAAAGAATGATACACCGATCCATGCCTATTTCTTTTCTACCTCTCATGGAATTACAAGCGGTAGGGAGATCTGGGGGTTATCGGATCTGGATTATTTAATGCCGGTATGTGGAAATAAAAATTCTCAGACGGTGGATCTTTCCGAGGAAGAGGCATTTCGTACATATATCAGGGAGGTCAATGAAGATGACTATGACCGTTCTGCCGTTTATTATCGATGGAAGTCATACATAGACCTTTCTGCCCGGTTGGATGAAATGCACTCACTGCTGTATAAAATTGACGAGATGCGGCCGGATTGTGTTATAATAAAAAACACCCTGGGAGAAGAGATCCCTGCAACTGAACTGTCCCACTGGAAACAGCCAAGCCGCTTGCAGGTTTTAGAACGGTCACCTTCGGGCGCAGTACTCCGTCTTCAGATCGTATTTTCTGAGGGAACAGTGGAACTTTCCAATGAAAGTTTTATCAGACAGATCGTGGGCCTGTGGGTTGATACGATGCAGGACAAAGACGGTAACTTTGTCAGTGCAGGAGAACTGCTGCCAAGTGTATATTTTTATGTGCAGCCCATCAAAGATGGAATCGTCCTTTTTGGCGGCGGCTTTGGTCATGGAATCGGAATGAGCCAGTACGGTGCCGATGGCATGGCGAAAGAAGGCGCCGATATGAAACAGATACTGAATTTTTATTACCAGAATGTGGAATTATCAAAGATCTATGCAAATGATACATCAAAGGAACAAGTGAGGAATTGATATGAAGATCATAAAAGAAGTGATGCGGTTTGTTCAGGAATGTAAGGATGACAATGTGACTGCTTATGCCGCGCAGTCAGCGTATTTTACGCTGCTTTCCCTGATCCCCTTTTTATTGTTTTTTAGTGCCTTGTTAAAATTCACGCCGGTGCCCCTTGATTTTCTTGTAACAGGTGTCAATCTTGTCTTTCCTGATTATATTTCCGGGTTTTTGGTGCAAATGATCACGGAGACGTATGCTTCGTCTGTGGGACTACTGTCTATTTCAGCGATCGTAGCGATCTGGTCGTCTGCCCGGGGTATTCAGTATCTGACGGATGGACTGAATCGGATGTATGATCTGGAAGAAACCAGAAATTGGCTGATTATGCGTTTTTGGTCCGTGATCTACACCTTTATCATGATCTTTTCTATCGTTTTGATGCTGGTTCTTCTTGTATTTGGACGCACCCTGCAAAACTGGCTGACACAGTATTTTCCGGCCATTGCAGTCATCACAAGTATGCTGCTGCAGTTCAAGAGCCTGATCGGCATCGGAGGATTAACATTTATCTTTGCACTGTTTTACTGGGCATTTCCGAACCGGAAAGTCAATGGCGGTCAACGGATCACCTACCGGCGTCAGTTGCCGGGGGCTTTGATCAGTGCAGTGGCGTGGTATGTATTTTCTTTTGGCGTATCGATTTATGTAGATTATTTTCATGGGTTTTCCAGTTATGGCAGTCTGACTACGATCGCGCTGATCATGTTCTGGCTCTATGTCTGTATGTATATTTTAATGGTGTGTGCCGAAGTAAATAATTTGTATTCGGAACGTATGTCTTATTTTTTCAGAGATTTAAAAAAGAAGCTGAAGCACTAAAATACACTTGCAGTTTTTGGATGGCTGTGCTAAGATACCAAAAGATATGTAAATAAAGAAATGCAAAGATGGCGCATAGTAGTCTGATCATCTGCTGACAGAGAGAAGAAGCTGACGGCTGAGAGCTTCTTTCAGAATCAGATATCATCCCAAATGTATGATGCTCCTTCAGATCGAAGCATTTACTGCTGAGACCGTGAGGACATGATTCAGATGTGTAAAAATCTCATAACGAAGCAATTGATCATAGATTTTTGCATAGGAGTTACGTATGTAACGACGAATTTTCACGCCGGAGCAGCACAGGGGAATCACGTTGGTGTAGTAGTCTGTGACGTAGGTACACGTTACGTGCAATGAGTGTTCGGTTTTATTTTTTGATAAAACCGGGAAGCCGGGTGGTACCGCGAAATATTTTCGTCCCAGGATGTTTGTCCTGGGACTTTTTTCAATCAAATTTTTAAAGGAGAAAAATTATGAGAGAGAAACTGCAAAAAATCAGAGAGCGTGCGATCGCTGAGATCGAGAACTCAGACGGTCTCGAAAAACTTGGCGAGGTAAGAAATACGATACTCGGAAAAAAAGGTGAACTGACTGCCGTATTAAAAGGAATGAAGGATGTGCCGGCAGAAGAGCGTCCGAAGGTTGGTCAGTGGGTCAATGAGACGCGTGAGGCCATTGAGACGATCCTTGCAAAACAGACAAAGAAATTGGAGGCGGAGGCGCTTCGTCGCCGTTACGAATCAGAGAAGATCGATGTGACGATGCCTTCCGTCAAGCCTGCAAAAGGCAATCTTCATCCGATCACCCAGGTGCGAAATCAGTTGACCGATATTTTCGCATCTATGGGATTTGAGATTTTTGAAGGAACGGAGATCGAAACCGATTACTATAATTTTACTGCACTGAATACACCGCAGGATCATCCGGCGCGTGATATGCAGGATACGTTCTATCTTTCGCCGGAATTTCTGCTTCGTACACAGACATCTGCGGGACAGATCCATGTGATGGAGGCAAAGAAACCGCCCATCAAGATCATTTCACCCGGAAAGGTATTCCGTTCCGATGATGATGCAACCCATTCACCGATGTTTACCCAGATGGAAGGTCTGGTGGTTGACAAGGGAATCACCTTATGTGATCTGAAAGGTATGCTGGATGAATTTGTCAAGAAGATTTTCGGCAAGACTGTGACAACCAGACTTCGTCCTTCCTACTTTCCTTTCACAGAGCCTTCTGTAGAGGTAGATGTCAACTGTTTCCAGTGTGGAGGCAAGGGCTGTAAACTTTGCAAGGGTACCGGATGGATCGAAGTCCTGGGTGCAGGAGTTGTGAACAATAAGGTGCTTGAAGGCTGCGGGATTGATACCAATGAGTACAGTGGATTTGCGTTCGGTATCGGTATTGAACGTATCGCGATGTTGAAGTATGGAATCAATAACATTAAGCATTTGTTTGAGTCAGATCTGCGTGTATTAAATCAGATCGATGATTAATTTCGGATAAATAAGGAGGCAAATCATGTTAGCACCGTTAAGTTGGTTAAAAGAATATGTAGATATTGATGTCACCCCCAAGGAACTGGAGGAGAAACTGTTTTCCTGCGGTTTTGAGGTAGAGGAACTGATCGAAGTTGGAAAAGATATTTCCGGAGTCGTTGTGGGTCTTGTAAAAGAGTGTGAGCCAATCCCGGAAACTCATTTGAGTTTGTGTCAGGTAGATGCAGGAGCCCATGGAACATTCCAGATCTGCTGTGGAGCAGACAATGTTTGTGCGGGCAAGAAGTTCCCGGTAGCGCTTGTAGGGGCAACTGTTTATGCAACTGCAAAAGATCATGTGACGATCGAAGGCGTTATGACCATCAAGAAAGGAAAACTGCGCGGCTATGAATCACAGGGTATGCTCTGTTCAGGTACAGAACTTGGCTTGAACGAGGATCTGTATCCGGGTGCAGGCTACAATGGACTGTTGGTTCTTCCCGATGATGCTGAGGTTGGAGCAGATGTAAAGCCGATCCTTGGAATGGATGAGTGGATCTTTGATATCGCCATCACTGCAAACCGTCCCGACTGTCAGAGTATTTACGGTATCGCAAGAGAAGTGGCAGCTGTTTTAAACAAGCCCTGCAAGGAGCCTGCCCTTGATTATACCGAGACGGATGTGAAAAAAGAAGGTTTTACGGTCAATGTGGCAGCACAGGATCTGTGCCCCCGTTACATCGCACACTATGTATATGATGTGAAGATCGCTCAGTCACCGGCATGGATGCGCCGCAGACTGGCACTGGTTGGTATCGGGTCTATTTCAAATGTCGTAGATATCACAAACTATATTTTAAAAGAACTTGGTCAGCCGATGCATGCCTTTGATGATTCCTTCCTGAAAGGCAATGCCATCAATGTGAGACGTGCAAAGGACGGTGAAAAGATCGTTACTCTAGATGAAAAGGAATTTGCACTTACAAACTCTAATCTTGTGATCTGTGACGGCGAGCGTCCGGTTGCTCTTGCCGGAATCATGGGAGGTTTGAATTCAGAGATTTTAGATACAACAACAGAAGTGATGTTTGAGGCTGCGAAGTTTATGCGTGATAATATCCGCAAGAGTTCCCGTGCCCTTGGACAGGCATCTGATTCCAGTGCAATGTATGCAAAAGGTGTATACGAGTATACAACCGTTATGGCCATGAAACGTGCGCTTCATCTGATCGAGGAACTTGGCTGCGGTAAAGTTTCTTCTACTCATGTAGAAGTTTCTACCGGAAATTCTGTAGAGCCGAAGGAAATGAAGGTCAGCATCGATAAAGTAAATGGTGTACTTGGAATAAAGGTGCCCAATGAAGAGATAGAACGCATCCTTTCCAGCCTGAATTTTGCGCCGGTGATCAATGGCGATGAATTGACGCTTCAGATCCCTGCATACCGCGAAGATATGGATTCTTACCCGGATGTAGCAGAGGAAGTGATCCGTATGTATGGTTATGATCATGTGATCCCTACCTTCATGCCCACGGCAGAGGTAACTCTTGGCGGTCTGAACTTAAAGCAGAAATCAGAATTAAAGATCAAACATGCATTGTGCGCTGCCGGTGTTTATGAGGGAATCCATTACTCCTTCTTCTCACCTTCTGATCTGGATCTTTTGCGTTTACCGGAAGATGCCAACGAGCGTCATGCGATCAAACTGATCAACCCCATCAACGTAGATCTTTCCTTGATGCGTACGACGTTAGCGCCGCAGATGTTACATGCGATCGCACGCAACCAGAAGAAGGGTATTTTAGAGGGACGTATCTTCGAACTGGGAAATATTTTTGTTGCAAAAGATTTACCGCTTACAGAGTATCCGGATGAACGAGAGACATTATGCGTTGGAATATTTGGTGAGAATGAGTCCTTCTATACCTTAAAGGGACTTGCAGATGTTGTTGCAAAGACGTTAGGTTTTACCTTCACTTATGAGGCTGCTACTAAGACATTCTTACATCCTTATCAGACCGCAGAAGTATTTTGTCAGGGAGAAAAGGTTGGTTATCTCGGAAAACTGTCTTATGAGATCGCTGATGAACTGGATATGCGCATGCAGGCATTTGTCATGGAACTGGATGTGCGCGTGCTTAGTCAGTGGTATGGAAAAGCGCAGGTATTCAAGCCGCTGCCGAAATTTGCAGAGGAAAAACGTGATTTTGCATTTGTTGTTGATAAAGGAATTACCTGTGCTCAGATCGAGGACGGAATCAAAGAGTCATGTAAGTATGTAACTGATGTTCAGCTCTTTGACGTATACGAAGGAATCCAGCTTGGACCGAACAAGAAGAGTATGGCATTCTCTGTTGTATTTACGCCTGCTGAAGAAGAGTTCAACAATGAGATGGTAGAAGGATTTGTAAAGAAGATCTTAAAGAACTTAGAGCGCAAACTGCAGATCACACTGCGTGTTTAAAGGCGCTTTCAGGTGATTGGATAAGGAAAGATAACATATGGATGTAAAAGATTTTTATTATGATCTTCCACAGGAATTGATCGCACAGGATCCGCTGCTTGATCGTTCCGGTTCGAGGCTTTTAGTTCTTGGAAAGGAAGATGGATC
>CAMBUC010000086.1 GCA_945871045.1 uncultured bacterium | reverse complement strand
TTTCCTGCTAAAAATTCTACATATTTTCCGGTTCCGATGGCTACACATGTCATCGGCTCGTCAGCAGTCATCGTATTGATGCCGGTCTTGTCCTCGATCAGTTCTTCCAATCCCCGTAGCAATGCACCGCCACCGGTAAGAACGATTCCGCGCTCTGCCACGTCTGCTACCAATTCCGGCGGTGTCTTCTCCAATACGCTGTGGATGGCTTCCACGATGCGGTTTGTTGCCTCACGAAGGGCTTCCTCCGTTTCCTCTGCTGATACGGTGACTGTCTTCGGCAATCCGGTGACGAGGTTACGTCCGCGAACGTCCATCGTCTCGCCGTCTGAGAGGGGATAGCATCTTCCGATGCGGATCTTGATATCTTCTGCGGTGCGCTCACCGATCAGAAGGTTATGTTTTTTACGCATATAACGTACCAGCGCCTCATCAAAATCATCTCCGGCGATCTTGATGGAGGTAGATACTACGGATCCGCCCAGTGAGATCACTGCGATATCCGCGGTTCCTCCTCCGATATCTACGATCATGTTTCCACAAGGTCTTGAGATGTCGATACCTGCTCCGATGGCTGCTGCGATGGGCTCTTCAATGATCTCTACTTCTCTGGCTCCTGCCTGAAAAGTGGCATCTTCTACTGCTTTCTTTTCTACTTCTGTCACGCCGCTGGGTACGCAGACGCTGACACGGGGCTTACGGAATGTCCGCTTTCCAAGTGCCTTCTGAATGAAGTACTGGATCATTTTCTCAGTTACCGTATAATCGGAAATAACGCCCTGACGAAGGGGACGGACCGCCACGATATTGCCAGGTGTCCTTCCTAACATGAGACGCGCTTCTTCTCCGATCGCCTTGATCTTGTTTGTATCACGGTCAAAGGCTACTACTGAGGGCTCCTTTAATACCACACCCTTGCCTTTGATATATACGAGTATGCTCGCGGTTCCTAAATCGATTCCAATATCTGTTCCAACCATAAATATCCCTTTCTGTGACTCCTTAATCCTTTATCACACACTATTCCTATTAGTTTATATTTTTTCTCAGTTAGAATCATTATATACAATAAATCCCATTTTTCAAATACTTTTAGAGATATTTTTTCAGGTATTGTCCTGTGTAAGACTCTTTCACCTTGCAAACTTCCTCAGGGGTGCCGCTGGCAATGACGGTTCCGCCGCCATCTCCGCCCTCCGGCCCCATGTCGATGATATAGTCCGCTGTCTTGATCACATCCAGATTGTGCTCAATGACGATGACCGTATTTCCTCCCTCCGAGAGTTTGCGCAGGATCTCCACCAGTTTGTTGACATCCTCAAAGTGCAGTCCGGTGGTGGGCTCATCTAAAATATAGATCGTCTTACCGGTACTGCGCCGGCTAAGTTCCGTTGCCAGTTTGATACGCTGGGCTTCTCCTCCGGAAAGTTCGGTGGAAGGCTGTCCCAGACGGATGTAAGATAGTCCTACGTCGTACAGTGTACGGATCTTATTGTAGATGCTAGGCACATGCCGGAAAAATTCCATCGCTTCCTCAACTGTCATGTTCAGCACATCGTAGATGTTTTTCTCTTTGTAGCGCACTTCCAAGGTTTCACGGTTGTAGCGTTTTCCTCCGCACACCTCACAGGGAACATACACATCCGGCAGGAAATGCATCTCGATCTTGATGATTCCATCTCCGGAACAGGCCTCACAGCGGCCGCCTTTGACGTTGAAACTAAAGCGTCCTTTTTTGTAGCCTTTTGCTTTTGCGTCGGGAGTGGCGGCGAACAGATCCCGGATCAGGTCAAACACGCCGGTGTAAGTAGCCGGGTTGGATCTGGGGGTGCGTCCGATGGGAGACTGATCAATATCGATGACTTTGTCCAGATGCTCGATTCCAAGGATCTCGTCATGGTCCCCCGCCACCGTCCGGGCACGATTCAGCTGTTTTGCCAAAGTTTTATATAAGATCTCGTTTGTGAGGGAACTTTTTCCTGATCCCGAAACGCCTGTTACACAGGTCATGACGCCAAGGGGAAACTGTACATCTATATTTTTCAGATTGTTTTCCCGTGCACCCTTCACCGTCAGCCAGCCGGTGGGTGTTCTCCGCTCAGCAGGCACGGGGATCTTCTTCCTGCCGCTTAGATAAGCTCCCGTAATGGAGTCCGGATTGTTCATGATCTCTTCCGCAGTTCCGCAGGCGATCACCTGTCCACCATGTTCTCCCGCACCGGGACCGATATCCACGATATAGTCCGCCGCCAGCATCGTATCTTCGTCATGCTCGACTACGATGAGGGTATTTCCAATGTCTCGCAGATGTTTTAACGTGCCTAACAGTTTATCATTATCCCGCTGATGCAGACCGATACTCGGCTCGTCCAAAATATAGGCTACACCAACGAGGCCGGAGCCGATCTGGGTCGCCAGACGGATGCGCTGCGCCTCTCCTCCGGAAAGTGTGCCTGTTCCGCGGGACAGCGACAGATAATCCAGTCCTACATCGACTAAAAACTGTACGCGGGCGCGGATCTCTTTTAAGATCTGATCTCCGATCAGGTGCTGCTGCGTGGTCAGTTCCATATCCCCCAGATAACTGTGCAGGTTCTTAATGGAAAGGTTGGTGATCTCATAAATGTTCTTGTCGGCGACGGTCACTGCCAGAGATTCTCGCTTCAGACGCTGGCCTTTACACGTATCACAAGGTGTGATACGCATGAATTCTTCGTATTCCTGTTTCATCGTATCGGAATGCGTCTCGCGATAACGGCGGTTGACGTTATCGATCAATCCCTCGAATAATACGTCATAAACACCTTCCCCACGCTGACCTTTATAATATACTTTCACCGAATGATCCGCACCATGGATGAGCATATGGCGCACGTCTTTCGGCAGGTCTTTGTAGGGGGTGTCCAGACTGAATCCATAGGCTTGTGACAATGCTTTTAAAATGGCATAGGTGTAACTTTTCGGGTCTGTGGACGACTGCCAGCCCATGACCTGAATGGCCCCTTCGCTGAGGGAAAGCGTCTTGTCCGGGATCATCAGATCCTCATTAAACTCCATCTTATATCCCAATCCAAAACACTTGGGGCAGGCACCGAAGGGGTTGTTAAAGGAGAAACTGCGGGGCTCAATCTCGTCGATACTGATCCCACAGTCCGGGCAGGCAAAACTCATGGAAAAGTTCATGGGTTCTGCATCTGCCACATCTACGATGAGCAGTCCTTCTGCCAGTTCCAGCACGTTTTCGATGGAATCGGTCAGTCGTTTTTGGATGCCTTCTTTTATAACCAGACGGTCTACGACGATCTCTATGTTATGCTTGATATTTTTATCCAGCGTGATGTCTTCGCTCAGTTCATACATGTTTCCATCCACGATCGCACGCACATATCCGCTTCGCCTTGCCTGTTCAAACAGTTTGACATGCGTGCCTTTTCGTCCGCGCACAACGGGCGCAAGGAGCTGGATCTTTGTGCGCTCCGGAAGTTCCATGATCTGATCCACCATCTGATCGACGCTCTGACGCTTGATCTCCCGTCCGCATTTAGGGCAGTGGGGGATTCCGATCCGCGCATAGAGCAGTCGGAAGTAGTCATAAATTTCCGTGACCGTTCCTACGGTAGATCTGGGATTTCTGTTGGTGGATTTCTGATCGATGGAAATGGCAGGAGAAAGACCTTCGATCTTTTCTACGTTCGGTTTTTCCATCTGACCCAAAAACTGTCTCGCATAAGAGGACAGGGATTCCATGTATCTGCGCTGACCTTCTGCGTAGATGGTGTCGAATGCCAGTGAGGATTTTCCTGAGCCGCTGAGTCCGGTCAGCACAATAAATTCATCCCGCGGAATGTCCAGATCAATGTTTTTGAGGTTGTGTTCACAGGCACCGCGGATCCTTATATATTTTCTATGGTTATCTCCATTTTTTGCAGGCCGGTAAAGGGGCCCACTTGTGTCGTTTTTCATTGTAAATGCCTTTCTAATTGTATCTTATCTATGTTAAGGTTCGTCTTTACTTCTTCTTTTTCAGGGCGCGGTCGTTGTCTGCGAGTTCTTCCATCATCTTTCGCAGATCCCGCATGCGGTCACGCAACTCGGCTGCTGCCTCGAAGTTCAGGTCCGCTGCTGCTGCCTTCATCTTCTTTTCCACGTCCTTGATCAGTTTTTCCAGTTCGCCCCGGTTCATGGATTCCGGCGCCTTTGAGAAATTCAGTTCTTCCTGAGCCACCTTCTTTGAGATCGCGATCAGGTCGCGGACGGATTTTTTGATGGTCGTAGGCGTAATGCCGTGTGCTTCGTTGTAAGCCTGCTGTAACTCGCGGCGGCGCTCTGTCTCGTCGATCGCCACTCGCATAGAGTCTGTGATCTTGTCGGCATACATGATGACATGTCCTTCACTGTTGCGGGCTGCCCGTCCGATGGTCTGGATGAGGGAGGTCTCGGATCGCAGGAAACCTTCTTTGTCCGCATCCAGAATCGCCACCAACGTGATCTCGGGAATATCCAGTCCTTCCCGGAGCAGGTTGATTCCCACAAGCACATCAAACACATCCAGACGCAGATCCCGGATGATCTGTGCCCGTTCCAACGTATCAATATCCGAGTGCAGGTATTTGACCCGGATGCCGACTTCTTTCATATAATCGGTAAGATCCTCTGCCATACGCTTGGTGAGCGTGGTAACGAGTACTTTGTTTCCGTTTTTCGTTTCTTTATTGACTTCTCCGATCAGATCATCGATCTGTCCCTCTACCGGCCGCACATCGATCCTCGGATCCAGCAATCCGGTGGGTCGGATGATCTGCTCGGTACGGAGCAGTTCGTGGGTTTTCTCATATTCGTTGGGTGTCGCTGAGACAAAGAGCATCTGATCGATCTTTGCCTCGAATTCTTCAAAATTCAGCGGACGGTTGTCCAATGCCGAGGGCAGACGGAAGCCATAATCTACCAATGTGGTTTTTCTGGAACGGTCTCCGGCATACATACCGCGCACCTGCGGAAGCGTAATATGGGACTCGTCCACAATGATCAGGAAATCTTCCGGGAAGAAGTCTATGAGGGTCAGCGGCGGTGCCCCTTCCGGCAGAAAATTCAGGTGTCTGGAATAGTTCTCGATTCCTGAACAAAATCCTGTCTCACGCATCATCTCCAGGTCAAAGTTCGTTCGCTCGGCGATGCGCTGGGCTTCGATCAGTTTATCTTCTCCCTTGAAGTAGCGCACGCGCTCTTCTAATTCTTTTTCGATATTGTCGCACGCTGCGTTGATCTTTTCCTGGGGCACTACGTAATGGGACGCTGGGAATATGATCGTGTGCTCCAACATGCATTTGATCTCGCCGGTCAGCACATCTACCTCGGTAATCCGATCAATCTCATCTCCGAAAAATTCTACACGGATGGCGGTGTCGCTGTTGTTTGCCGGGAAGATCTCTACCACATCGCCACGCACGCGAAACGTTCCGCGATGAAAATCCATGTCGTTTCTGTTATATTGCATATCGATGAGCGCACGGATCACGTCATCGCGGTCCCGCTCCATGCCGGGACGCAGGGACAGACTCATGCCCTGCCATTCGTCCGGACTACCCAAGCCGTAGATACAGGATACGGAAGCGACGATAATGACATCTCTTCGCTCCGCTAAGGCCGCCGTTGCGGACAGACGCAGTTTATCGATCTCATCATTGATGGAGGAATCTTTCGCGATGTAGGTGTCCGATGAGGGCACATAGGCTTCCGGCTGGTAGTAGTCGTAGTAGGACACAAAATATTCAACTGCGTTTTCCGGGAAAAATTCCTTGAACTCACTATAGAGCTGGCCTGCGAGCGTCTTATTGTGCGAAATGATAAGCGTCGGCTTATTTAACTGCTCGATCACGTTCGCCATGGTAAACGTCTTGCCGGAACCGGTGACACCCAGTAACGTCTGAAACTGATTGCCTTCCTTAAAGCCTTTGACCAGGGCTTCGATCGCCTGGGGCTGGTCGCCGGTGGGACTGTATTCGGAATGTAGTTTGAAACACTTTTGTTCGTCTTGCATAAAATATCTCCAAATTTATATTAAACAGTTTTCCTTCTATTACGCCATACTATATGGTCATCACGAAAATTGCAACAACCACTTTTTCATAGTATACCAAAGAACGCAGAAAAAGTACAGAACAAACATTCGATTTGTTCTGTACTTTCTTGGTGGCAGGATGCGCACCTACATGTCATAGTTCCAAACTATTCTCTTTTAACAAAAAGTCATAGATACTCATCGTAGTGATTCCATATTCATCTCTTGTAACATTCACAACATCCTTTACAACAATCATTTTCTTAAACGAATCATTAACATTTACGAGGGAAGCCTTTTCCTGCATACGTTTTTCCTCCGTTGGCATGCTGAACGCTGATTGAATGTAATAACGTTTACTGCCAAGATTTGCCACAAAATCAATTTCCAACTGATTCTTATACTCTTTGCCATCTTCATTTGTTCCACGTTTTTCTACAACACCCACATCAACAGAGTAACCTCTGCTTCGTAATTCATTATAAATAATATTTTCCATTAGATGTGTTTCTTCCACTTGTCTGAATCCCAATCTTGCATTTCTAAGTCCTACATCTTCAAAATAATATTTCAGCGGTGTGCCGATATATTTTCTGCCTTTTACATTATAGCGATTTGCCTTATTGATGATAAAGGCATCTTCCAGATACTCAATATACTGTCTAATTGTATTCAGACTGATTGTTGACTGAATCGTGCTTTTAAATGTAGCTGCAATCTTCGGCGGATTTGTCAACGAACCAATGGCAGAAGCCAGAATATTAATTAAGTCTTCGAACTCCTGCGTTTTCTCAATATGATGCCGTTC
Source organism: uncultured bacterium (assembly GCA_945871045.1). Taxonomy (GTDB): domain Bacteria; phylum Bacillota; class Clostridia; order Lachnospirales; family Lachnospiraceae; genus W0P33-017. The sequence continues at coordinate 1,377 of CAMBUC010000086.1, read as the reverse complement.
AATAATATCCTTCAAATAAGTTTCTTTGAATAAATTTGTCAAATAGTTAATTTTCTGTTCTTCTGTTTTCATTGTGGCAGTAAGCGGAAGACCACCATATACAACGTACTCTGCCCATCCACGGTACATATCCCCATCATAGGCTTCCATAAATTCCTTAAAAGTCAATGGAAAAATATGAATTTCATCACCTCTGCCCCTAAATTCCGTAATTACATCTTTGGATAAAAATTTAGAGTTGCTTCCCGTTACATACACATCTGCATTTCTGATATGAAGCAGCGAGTTTAAAACTTCTTCAAACTCCTGCAACATCTGTACTTCATCAACCATGATATAATATTGCTCATCATCTACTATCAACGATTCAATATAATCTAATATTGCATCCGGATCACGATATTTTTTATTTTTACGTTGATCCAGTTCAATCGAAATAATATGCGATGCAGCCACCCCCTGCTCTAACAAGTAATTTTTGAAAATATGAAACAGAAGATATGACTTTCCACATCTTCTTATACCGGTTACAACCTTTATCATTCCATTGTGCATACGATGAATCAAATCATTGAGGTATTTATCTCTCTTAATATGCATCAGCCAGCCTCCTTCATTGCACATTTTTTACAGTTCCGTCCTTTTTATTCAATAAGATTATACCTCTCCCAGACGTTGAATGCAATTTCTTTCTAATCTTCAAATCCAATGCTGCGATTTTGCTTCCAAAGAATGCAGAAAAAGTACAGAACAAACATTCGATTTATTCTGTACTTTTATGTTTTCTAATCTGAAATCCACTGCTTCCGCTCGCTGATGCGTCTTCTCTTCCAAAATATCGCAGTTCGAGCGTGGCAATGGGCGCTCCCCGTGGCAATGGGCGATGGTCGTGGCAGAAGGAACGTCCCTACATAAAGTATTTTTTGGAGTTCTCGGTCTTATCCCAGGTATGTGTATGCTTTTTTTCCAACTGGCTCTGGGTCAGGTAGAAATAGGTACGGCGCACGGGCGCTTTGGAGCCCTGATCCGGCACGGGATCATCCCAAGTGGTGTCAATATAATAGTAACTGCTGCCGTTTTTTACATAATTCCAGGCATGGGAACTTCCCCCCGCGTCTCCGCAGACCGCAATAGATGGGAAGCCGGCCTTCTGGGCCAGCAGGTTGAAGGCCGCGGCGTAGCCCTGACAGACGGCTTTCTTTTTCACGAGACAACCGTAAGCAGTGAAATCATCCGCCGGAATCCTGTTTCTGACATCATCATACACACAGTTTTTAACGATATAGTCGTGGATCGCCTTCAGTTTCTGTTTTTTTGTCATCGAAGGCTTGATGATCTTTTTTATGATCTCATTTGCCTTGGTGTTTGTATTTGTCA
>CAMBUC010000085.1 GCA_945871045.1 uncultured bacterium | reverse complement strand
ACTTTCCATCAGTTACTATGATCTTGGAGTTGCAACCGGTAAGATGGCAGCGAAGATCCTGACAGGTGAGTCAAAGATCGAAGAGATGCCCATCGAATATGCACCGAACTTCACAAAGAAGTTCAATCAGTCCATTTGTGACGAACTGGGAATTACAATTCCTGACGGATATGAAGCAATCGAGTAATGATTGAATAACGAACGAAAACTGTAATCTTATACAGTGCTGGGTCGGGGCATTTTTGGCCCCGGCCTAAAGCCGTTTTATATAACTGTTTCTTTCAACGAGAAAAAGTCGGAAAAAACAGTTATTGGAACATGTACAACGAAGGAGGATAAGATGGATATCAGTAGTTTATTTGTCGCGATGCCGGGAGCAGTGGCACAGGGACTTATTTGGGGAATCATGGCGATCGGTGTGTATATCACATTCCGTATTTTGGATATCGCCGATCTGTCAGTGGATGGTACCATGTGTACCGGAGCCGCTGTTTGCATTATAATGATGCAGGCCGGAGCGAATGTTTGGGTGGCTCTGCTTGCAGCAACTATCGTAGGAATGATCGTAGGACTTGCAACGGGAATCTTTCACACAGTTATGGGGATTCCGGCGATTCTTGCAGGTATTTTGACACAGCTTGGTTTGTGGGGCGTGAACTTAAAGATCATGGGAAAATCCAATCAGGCGATCAACGTAGACAAGTATGATTTGCTTGTGTCTCTAAGATATGTAAAGAATGCCATTTTAGATAAAAATACGATTGTCGTAGTCGTTCTGTTTATTCTTGTGATCATTGCTGTTTTATACTGGTTTTTCGGAACAGAACTTGGAAGCAGTATTCGGGCAACCGGATGTAATGAAATGATGGCAAGGGCACAGGGAATCAATACAAACTTCAATAAAGTATTAGGACTGATGATCTCCAATGGCATGGTAGCTCTTGCAAGTGCCCTTCTTGGCCAGTATCAGGGATTCGCCGATATCAACATGGGAAAAGGAGCCATCGTGATCGGTCTTGCAGCGGTCATTATCGGAGAAGCGATCTTCGGAAAGGTGTTCAAAAATTTTGCAACAAAACTATTGGCAGTAGCATTGGGCGGTGTCATCTATTTCATCGTGTTACAGATCGTAATCTGGCTCGGCGTAGATACAAACTTATTGAAATTATTCCAGGCGCTGGTTGTTGCAGTATTCCTTGCAGTGCCCTACTGGAAGAGACGTTATTTTACGAAACCGAAAAAAATCGAGGAATAATTTTTCTGAGAATCCATGCAACATTTAGGGCTTTGAATGTACAGTATGGAGTGGGTGTGCTTTTGAGTCAATGAGAGAATCCATGCAACACCGCGACTTTGCACGTACGGTGTGGAGCGGGTGTGCATGATTCTCTGTAATAAAAACAGTGGAGGATGAAGAACAATGCTACAAATGAGCAACATATATAAAACCTTCAATGCAGGAACCGTCAATGAAAAAACTGCCCTGCGCAATTTATCACTGACATTGGAGGATGGTGACTTCGTTACAGTCATCGGAGGAAACGGTGCCGGAAAATCAACTATGCTCAATGCTATCGCAGGAACCTGGCCGGTAGATCAGGGCTCCATTGTGATCGATGGAGAGGATGTGACAAAACTTCCGGATTATAAACGGGCAAAGTATTTGGGACGTGTATTTCAGGATCCTATGACAGGAACGGCTGCAACGATGGAGATTGAGGAGAATCTGGCACTGGCACTTAGGCGTGGTCAGAATCGTACCCTGCGCATTGGAATTAAAGACAAGGAGCGTCAGCAGTATAGAGAAATGCTTGCCACGTTAGGCCTTGGTTTAGAGGACCGGATGACCTCCAAAGTAGGTCTGCTTTCCGGTGGACAAAGACAGGCGCTGACTTTGCTTATGGCTACTTTAAAGAAACCAAAGTTATTGCTTTTAGACGAGCATACAGCTGCCTTAGATCCGAAGACGGCTGCAAAGGTTTTGGAGACAACGGATCTGATCGTTAACCGCGATCATCTGACGACGCTGATGATCACTCATAATATGAAGGATGCGATCGCCCATGGTAATCGACTGATCATGATGATGTCTGGTCGTATTATCTTAGATATCCGCGGTGAGGAAAAGAAGAAACTTACCGTATCTGATCTGCTTCACAAGTTTGAAGAGGAGAGCGGTGAGGAGTTCGCAAGTGACAAGGCGATCCTTGGATAATAGTGACATGATTTGAGGGAAAATAGAAGAATTTTTACACTGTAATCGTACAATATTCACCAACTTATTTTTTTTGAAAAAACCCTTTGACAACAGGCGGTAAGTATTGTACGATTATTTTAACAGCAAAACCGAAACGATTCGGTTTCAGAAAACGATGAAACATAAATATCAACGGGAGGAAAAAAAGATGCCTTTAGTTACTTCAAAACAGATGTTATTAGATGCCCAGAAGGGTGGTTATGCAGTAGGTGCATTCAATGCAGAAAACATGGAAATGGTGAAAGCGATCATCAAAGCCGCAGAGGAATTAAAGGCACCGGTTATGATCCAGACGACACCTTCTACTGTGAAGTATGCCAGTTTAGAGATGTTCGTTGCCATGGTTGCAGCAGAAGCAAAGAATGCAAGCGTGCCCGTATGTTTACACTTAGATCACGGCAGCAGTTTTGATCTTGCGGTACGTGCCATTAAGGAGGGTTACACCTCAGTCATGATCGATGGCTCCAAACTTCCTTTTGAAGGAAACGTAAGCCTGAGCGCCCGTGTTGCAGCAGTTGCACATCCCAACAACATCCCGGTTGAGGCAGAACTTGGAAAGGTTGGCGGAAAAGAGGATGATCTTGAGGCAGTTGCAGACACCAATACAGATCCCGCAGAGGCGAAAGCATTTGTAGAGCAGACAGGAATTGATTCCTTAGCAGTTGCCATCGGAACCGCACATGGTTTCTATGTAGGAACACCGGTTCTTGACAAAGAGCGTTTATCACAGATCCGCGAAGTGGTTGACATTCCCCTTGTTTTACACGGAGCATCCGGTTTATCAGATGATGACGTAAAAGATTGTGTAAAGCGCGGTATCTGCAAAGTAAACTTTGCGACAGAACTTCGTGTGGCATACACAGATGCCGGAAAGGCATTATTAAAAGAAAATCCGGATGTATTTGATCCGAAGAAACTTGGCGAGGTTGGAATGGCCGCAGTGACTGAACTTGTGAAGAACCGTATGAAGGTTTGCGGCTGCGACGGCAAAGCAATCTAATGGCTGCAACGATCAAAGACATTGCAAACCGCACCGGACTTGGCGTTGCGACGATCTCTTCCTATTTAAACGGTGGAAATGTCCGTGAAAAAAACAGAGAAAAGATCGAACTTGCAATAGAGGAATTACATTTCGAAGTAAATGAAGTCGCACGGGGACTGAAAACAAACCGCACCCATACGATCGGAGTTGTGATCCCGGAATTGAACAATATCTTTTGTACGGAGATCATAACCGGAATGGAAGATATCCTTAGAAAAAAAGGATACGCAACGATCGTTTGCGACTGCAGGACAGATAAAAAATTAGAACGTGAAGCGGTGGATTTTTTATACCGCAAGCGTGTGGATGGTATCATCAATATGCCGGTGGACTCCACGGGAGCGCATTTGGAAAAGTTTGAGAAGGCAAATAAACCGATCGTCATCATTGACCGTAAATTGCCGCAGATCTATTGTGACAGTGTGCTTGTGGATAACCGGGATGCCGCGGGAAAAGCAATGGAGATTCTGATCAAAAACGGTCATAAAAAGATCGGTCTGATCACAGGTCCGGAGGATATCTATACTGCCAAGGAACGGTCTCTCGGTTATGAAGCAGCATTATCAAAAGCTGGGATCCCTGTGGATCCAAACCTTGTGGTACACTGTGATTACACGATCCGTGGAGCGGTGGCAGGCGTAGAAAAATTACTGGATGAACATCCCGAAGTAACGGCGCTTTTTGCTGCCAATTACGAAATGACCATGGGAGCGATGATCGTTTTAAGTGAGCGGGGGATCAGTATTCCCCAGAAGATGTCTGTCATCGGATTTGACAATCAGGAATTTGCAAGAGCGCTGCATCCCAAACTTACGATCATCACACAGCCGACGGAAGCCATTGCTTCTCAGGTGGCACAGATCATGTTAGAGCGTTTGGAAGGTGACAAACAGTCTTTGCCTCGGGAAATCTATCTAAAGACAGAGGTAATGACCGGAAAATCAGTAAAACATATGTAGGAGAAGAACAGTGGGGACATATTTATTAGGAATTGATATCGGCACAAGTGCCTGTAAGGTAGCGATTTTTGAGAAAAACGGTCAGGTATTGGCACAGTCCAACCAGCCGTACCAGTTGTACTATCCCCATCCGGGCTGGGTGGAACAGGATGCAGACGAATGGTGGAAGGCAATTTGTGACGGAATTAAAGATGTGCTTGCACAGAGCAAGATCGAAGCCTCTGATATTGCAGGCATTGGTATTGATGGACAGAGTTGGTCTGCGATTCCGGTTGATAAAGAAGGAAATGCGTTGGCACGTACACCGATCTGGATGGATACACGCGCTCGTGACATCTGCGACCGGGTGAAAGAAGAGGTTGGATTCCAGCGTATTTTTGAAGTTGCCGGCAATGATTTTCTGCCCAGTTATACAACACCGAAAATGCTGTGGTTCAAGGAAAACGAACCGGAAATTTTTGAAAAAACATATAAATTCATGCAGAGTAACAGTTATATCGCCTTGAAACTTACCGGTGTGATGAGCATGGATTATTCTCAGGGATACGGTGTCCACTTTTTCAAGATGGACGATTGCTCCGTAGATGTGGCACTGGCAAAGGAACTTGGTTTATCGGCAGATCTGATCCCAGAACTTTATGAGTGCCATGAGGTGGTCGGCCATGTGACTGCTGAGGCAGCGGCTCTGACGGGACTTTCTGAAGGAACTCCGGTAGTTGCCGGCGGTCTTGACGCAGCCTGCGGCACATTGGGCGCCGGCGTTTATCTGCCGGGACAGACCCAGGAGCAGGGCGGTCAGGCAGGCGGTATGAGTATCTGTGTCGATCACGCGCTTGCCCATCCGAAACTGATCTTAAGCCCCCATGTGGTGCCGGGCATGTGGCTGTTACAGGGCGGAACCGTCGGTGGTGGCGGAACCCTTCGCTGGTTCAAACAGGAATTTGGCGCAGATCTGTCTTTCGATGAACTGACTGCCTTGGCAGAGCCCATTGCAGCCGGAAGTGATGGTGTGATCTTTTTACCTTATATGGCTGGTGAGCGTTCACCGATCTGGAACCCGGATGCAAAGGGTGTTTATTACGGATTAGGATTCGATAAGACGAAAGGACATATGGTACGTGCAACTCTGGAAGGTGTGGCCTATTCCTTAGAGCATAACTTACGTGTGGCAGCAGAGACGGGCGCAGAAGTCGGTGAGCTGATCGCTATGGGTGGCGCAAGTAACAGTCACCTGTGGACGCAGATCAAGGCAGATGTAACCGGAAAGACTATCAAAGTTCCTACTTCAGATACGGCAACGACACTTGGCGCAGCGATCTTAGCAGGCGTTGGCGTAGGTGTTTACGAAGGCTTTGAAGAAGCACTAAACGAGACGATCGTGATCACACGCGTACAGAAACCGAATATGGAAGCGCATGAGCAGTATAAGAAATATATGCAGACATATCTCGACCTGTCAGAAGCATTGACTCCAATATATAACAAACAATATTAAAAAGAAAGAAGGATACATACATGACTATGAAAGCAGGCGTCGTACATGGCGTAAAAGACATTCGTTATGAAGACATTGAAAAGCCGGTTCCCGGCCCCGGACAGGTGCTTGTAAAGGTGAAATACACCGGCATCTGCGGTTCGGATATTCCCCGTGTCAATGAGGGAACTGCCCATTACACACCGATCGTTTTAGGACATGAGTTCTCAGGAACTGTAGCAGAGATCGGTGAGGGTGTAACGAGCGTAAAACCGGGAGACCGTGTAGCAGGTATTCCCCTCGTTCCCTGTATGAAATGTGAGGATTGCCTGAAAGGAAATTACTCTCTGTGCAAGCATTATGACTTTATTGGTTCCCATTCCTTCGGAAGTTACGCGGAGTATGTATGCGTACCCGAAGCGAATGCGGTGAAGTTTGATGATTCTGTTAGTTTTGAAAAGGGTGCATTTTTCGAGCCTGCGACCGTAGCGCTTCACGGTTTAGAGCGCACCGATTACAAGGGTGGAAAGACGGTTGCGATCCTTGGTGGCGGAACCATCGGAATGATGACAATGCAGTGGGCAAAGATCTTCGGTGCCAAGAAAGTCGTTGTATTTGATATCGTGGATGAGCGTTTAGAACTTGGTATGCGTCTTGGCGCAACTGCAGGTATCAACACTTCGAAAGAGAACTTCATAGATGAGGCAATGGCGCTCACAGACGGTCGCGGATTCGATTATGTATTTGAGACCGCCGGAAACGTCATCACTATGAAGATGGCATTCAAACTGGCTGCAAACAAAGCAGAAGTATGCTTCATCGGAACTCCTACAAGAGAATTATCCTTCAGCGTCGCTGAGTGGGAGCAGATGAACCGTAAAGAATTCAAACTGACCGGTTCATGGATGAGTTATTCTGCACCGTTCCCCGGACATGAGTGGCAGTTGGTTGCCCATTACTTTGGAACCGGAGAATTAAAGTTTGACGATTCATTTGTATTTGAGAAGATCGGACTTAGCCAGATCGATACAGCATTTGCAAAATTCTTAGTACCCGGAACTGTAAAGGGCAAGATCCTGATCGATAGTGAGGCATAGGATATGATATTAACAGTGACCTTGAATGCCGCTATTGATAAGCGGTATGTCGTAGAAAATTATCAGGTTGGCGAAGTCAACCGTGTGAAAGAATGTGCGTATGTGGCCGGCGGAAAGGGACTGAATGTCTCAAAAACCGCAACGATCGCAGGAGCAGATGTGTTAGCGACCGGTTTTGTCGGCGGACATGCCGGAGAGTACATTGTAGAGGCCGTGGAAAAACAGGGTGTTGCGACAGATTTTATCCGCGTCAATGGCGAGAGCCGTTCCTGCATCAACATTTATGATACAGTGAACAAAACCCAGACAGAGTTTCTGGAGCCGGGCGTAGTCGTAAGCGAAACCGAGCAGCGTGCATTTTATTTGAAATTTGATGCGCTTCTGGCAAAGTGCGATGTCATTGCCATGTCCGGAAGCGTTCCCAAGGGAATCGGAACAGAGATGTATCCGAAACTCGTAGAGATGGCAAAAGCAGCCGGAAAGAAGATCATCGTAGATACAAGCGGTGCCCTTTTGGATGAAGTTGTAAAAGCAAAACCCAACATGATCAAACCGAATATCGACGAGATCCGTCTGTTGACAGGAAAGCCCATCATTGACAGAGAGGAACTGATCGAGGCAGGTATCGAACTGCAAAAGAGCGGTATCGAGCGCGTAGTGATCTCTCTGGGGGCAGACGGTTCCCTGATGTTCGTGGATGAAGGTGTTTATCAGGCCATCGTTCCAAAGATCGATGCAGTAAACACCGTTGGCTGCGGAGACTGCATGACAGCAGGATTTGCCATCAGTTTTGAACAGAACATGTCTCCTGAGGAAGCGCTTCGGTTTGCCTCAGCCACCTCAGCAGCAAGTGCAATGCGGGAAGAGACCGGATACTTTGTAAAAGAAGATATGGAGGCTCTTTTCGATCAAATAGAAATTAAAAAATTGAGATAAAAAAGGAGGATTTTTACTATGACAGCAGTAAATCCGGCAAATGTGCCGAAAATTAAACTGGCTAACGGAAAAGAAGTTCCCTGCATGGGTATGGGAACCTTCGGTTCTGACCGTTTTACACCGGATCAGGTAAGTAACGCAGTATACGGTGCCATCAAATCAGGATATCGTATGTTTGACTGTGCAGCATGCTACGGAAACGAGGACCAGATCGGTGAGGTATTTCAGAGAGCATTCGCAGACGGTCTGTGCAAGAGAGAAGATCTCTATATCATGACAAAGGTTTGGAATGACATGCATGGAAAGGGAGATGTATTACTTGCTCTTGCAAAGAGTTTAAAGGACTTACAGTTAGACTATGTGGACATGTATTTCGTTCACTGGCCTTTCCCCAACTATCATGCACCGGGATGCGATGTGGATTCCAGAAATCCTGATTCAAAGCCCTTCTCAGTAGAGCGTTTCATGACTACATGGAGACAGATGGAGCGTCTGGTTGACATGGG
>CAMBUC010000084.1 GCA_945871045.1 uncultured bacterium | reverse complement strand
AATATCTTTATAGCGGTCATCATCCGGATTTACAGCCACAGCTGTATCACCAAAGAATGTCTCGGGTCTTGTGGTAGCGATCTCTACAAAACGGCCGTCCTCGCCTACCACCGGATAGTTGATATGCCAGAAGAATCCATCCTGCTCCTCGTGTTCCACCTCAGCATCTGAAATAGAAGTCTTGCAGACAGGACACCAGTTGACAATGCGGGATCCTTTATAGATCCAGCCCTTTTTATATAATTTTGTAAATACCTCTTCCACAGCATGAGAACATCCCTCATCCATGGTAAAACGCTCACGCTCCCAATCTGCAGAAGAACCCAGTTTACGGAGCTGCTTTACGATACGCCCGCCGTACTCTTCACGCCAGTCCCAGCACTTTTCCAGAAACTCTTCGCGCGTCAGGTCTGCCTTGTTGATACCCTGTTCCTTCAACGCCTCAATGACCTTTACCTCTGTAGCAATGGATGCATGATCCGTACCCGGCTGCCACAGCGCATTGTAACCCTGCATTCTCTTATAACGGATCAAAATATCCTGCATCGTATTGTCCAGAGCATGTCCCATGTGCAGTTGTCCTGTGATATTCGGAGGCGGCATAACGATCGTAAAAGGTTTCTTTGAACGATCTACCTCAGCGTGAAAGTAACCATTCTCCTCCCACTTCTGATACAGACGATCCTCAATTCCTTTCGGATCATAGGTTTTTGCAAGTTCTTTACTCATAATCTATATCCTTCTTTCATTTTTTTCCTTTGCTTAATCAGTACTATGGTAAATGGATTTTTTGTTGTTGTCAAGGGCAGAAATCACATGTATAATTGTAATTAGCAATCATTTGTTTCTTTCATCTATCAAACAGGAGAAAAAGTATGGGATTTAATAATTTAAGTGAACTTGATTCAATGCATTTAGATGTGTTACGTGAAATTGGAAATATTGGTTCCGGCAATGCGGCTACCTCGTTGTCTTCCATGTTGAATGCAACGGTTGATATCGAAGTTCCTACGATCAGTCTGATCAACTATGAAAATGTTTCACAATATCTCGGTGGAAAGGATAACGAAGTCATCGGTCTTGCCCTTGGTCTGGAGGAGGACATCGACGGTGTCATGCTGCATGTGGTTCAGCCCAAATTTGCTTCCCGCATCATCAACGCATTTTATCCAAAGGATATACAGACGCTGGCCGATATCAATGAAATGGATCTGTCCGCCATCAAAGAGACCAGCAATATCACGACTGCCGCCTATGTAAATTCCATAGCAGCCATGACAAACAGTTTCATCAATATCACGCCGCCCACGGAATATCTGGACACAGTAGAAAATGTATTGAAATCTGTGTCTAATCGCTTTGATGCCATCGGTAATCAGGTACTTTACATCGACGAGAATCTCTTTATCGGCGGCACTGAGATCAAAAGCAGCATGATCCTGATCCTTGAGATCGAATCGTTGCAAAAATTATTTGATAAACTGGGAATTGCTTATTAATATTCAAAAAATGAAAACCGGGAGCCAAACGCCCCCGGTTTTTTAATTTTCCGTATCACTTTCTGTTTGTATCTGCTCCGGTTCTTCCTGAACATTTTCGGAATAAATGCCGTTGATAAATGCATAACCTCCGCTAAGCATAAAGTAAATAGCAACAATAGACATCACGATACCGATGATCATTACCGCCATTGACATCTCACCGTTTGCTCCCGTAAACATCTGATACATCAGATATGCGACATAGAGTCCGCCCAAAAGACGAAGCAAATAGGACCCCCGCCTTGTCCGATAGTTGACTAACAGAAGTTTTGCCAGTTTACTTTCTGCTTTATCCTTATTTCCATCATTCATTTTTATTCGTCCTCTCCGTCTTCCTCATCTGCCACAACTGCTGCCGTAGCACCGGCAACTGAAGCAACGATCACTACAACTGCAATGATCACCAATAATACGATCCCTGCAAATATTGTTAAAATACTCATACGTCTCTTCCTTTCCTTTTATACAATCACTTAAGATACCGTTGCGTAGACGCTAAGTCCCGCATCACGCAAATATCTTTTGTATTTTGAAATATATGCATTTGGAACATTGACCTTCGCCTTTACATAGGTCTTCGTGAATGCTTTTTCAACAACAGTCGTCAGTTTCTTTGACCGGATCGTGATATTCTTTAATTTCGGACAGTTGTAAAATGCCGCCCGATTGATCTTCACCAAATGTTTGCTGAGAGTGAGTGTTGTTAGGTTCGGCATATCACGAAATGCATTTGTGCCGATATTAGTCACTTTAAAATGATAGCCTCCAAAGGTAATCGTATCCGGAATCGTTAAGGTTGTCAAGGTCTGTTTTGTACAGCCCACGGCCTTCACCCGGGGATCAGATGCTGTAACGCGGGTCACCTGATAAGTGACATTTCCGATGGTTCGCGTGTCGCCGATCTTTGGCTTTTCATCCTCAATAACTACGTCAGTCATACTGATCAGCCACACGGCATTGACCGTCATATTTTTCGTTACATAAGTGTAAGAAGTTGTATCCCATTCCAACACATAGCCTTTTCTCGTCCAAAAGGGAGGCGTGGCTGCTCCGCCATAATAAGATGTAACCTCTGTGACCTGTCCGCTATAAGCGTCTTTAAAGGTCACCGTATAATTTTGCTTCCAGGAAGTGTGAACTTCTAAATTCTGCTGCACATCTGTGTAGGATTTATCCCAGGTCAGCGTATATCCGCTGCGTTCCGCCACGACCGGGGCAGAAGCAGATCCACCCAGAGGCACTTCCTCTGTTTTCAGCAGTACCGTTCCGTCATAAAACTTTACAGTACACGTCACGTCTGTCAGGAAGCCATAACTCTTGGCGAAAGTTTCCGCATAGGAACCCTTATCGCAGGAAATGCGAAACCAGGGCGAACAATTTGAAAAGGCACTGTCTCCGATCTTTGTAACCGTGCCGGGGATCTTTGCACTTGTCAGTCCGGTACAGCCATAAAAGGCCTTTTCGCCGATAGTGGTAATGGTGGGATACAGGTCCACGATCTTTTCCAGATAAATACAGCCCTCAAAGGCGCGGTCTCCTATGATCCGTACAGGACAACTGGCAGAACCGATCGTATAATTACTGTCAATCGAATTTGCCACCGCCAGTGCTGCCGGCCATTGAATCAGCATGGATTTATCTCTCGAATAAAGCACGCCGTTTTCTGCGCAATATCGCTGGTTGCCGCTGGAAACCGTAATGGCACGAAGTCTGGAACAGTTCGCAAAAACTCCTGTTCCGATAGATGTAACTCCTGTTCCCAGTGCCACCTCTGTCAATTGACTGCAGCCGTAAAATGCACGGTCACGAATTTCTTTGATCCCATCATTTAACGTAAGTCCGCGGTCAACGATGGGACAGTTCATAAATGCTTCCGCACCGATCCATTCATAAGTAGACGCAAAGATCACTTCATTTAAATGCGCAAAATTTTTAAAAACTCCACCATTTATGCCCACTACCTTATAAGTCTGCGGCGCTTCCCCGGTCTTGGCATGTGAAATGTATCCCGGAAGCCGCAGCGTCACAGCACCTTGTCCGGAATAACTGTAACCGCTGATGGACACCTGAAGGTTATCTTTTGCACCGTATATCTGATAGTAAAGTGTCATCCCACTGCCGGGTTCTGTAATAGAACCACCCTCAATATCAGTATTTCCCAGATCGGTTCCTGTCTCCGGGTTGGTAACATCCTGAGAAAAGGCATACACGGGAACTGTCTGATCCAGATTCCAATGCATAAATACTGCCAGCAAAAACACTGTTATCAGGAATCCGCAGCCCTGCACCAACATCCGTTTTTTTAATAATTCTTTCATGTCAGCCTCCTGCTAGTTGTCTGATTAACTAATTGCCTTTAACCGGATTGTTGTGCTGATACCGGACTTTTTGATCTTTGACTGGTAGGTCGTTAGTTTTGAACGATAGGCATAGAACAATGCATTATTCTTAATTCCATAAAAGGCTTTGCTTCCAATGCTGGTCACATTCTTGGAATTGATCTTTACCTTTGACAGTTTCTTGCATTTGTAAAATGCTTTTGAGCCGATGGCTATCATATTCGATCCGATGGTCACACTGGTCAATGATGTATTGGCTTCAAAGGCATTATCATCGATACGGGTGACTTTATACTTCACGCCGTTATAAGTAACCGTACTGGGAATAGACACAGACTTCAATGTGCTATCGGCGTTGGAAAGGTAACGTACACGCGGATCCTGCGGATCACCGGAAGTCACACGATACAGTACCGTTCCTTTGGTGAATTCGGTGTTCTTCTTTGCAGGTTTTACCGTATCCTTATCAATCACATAACCTGTCTTCGGATCTTTCCACAATGCATAGACCGTAACATCACCGGTAATGTTTGAGAAGGAGCGGTCCCACTTCAAAGAATAACCGCTCATCGTCCATGACGGAGCCTTCGCCGCCTGTCCATACTCGACTTCCGCAGTCGCTCTTTTATTTAAATAACCGTCTACAAAAGTAACCGTATATACGCGTGTATAAGAAGCAGTCACTGTCAGATCACTGACAATATTTTTAAAACTTGAACTCCATGTAAGTTTGTAACCGGGACGCTGGGGCATCGCAGGAGCGGTGGCCGCCGAACCAAACATGACTTCCTGAGAAGAAAGTAAGGAACCCGTATCAGACATAAAGCGAACCGTATATGTCATAACGGTTCCGATCTTGTTGTTTGCCGCGTAATTCGCTGCCTGCGAACCGCTATGGCAATACATGGTCAGTCCATAGACACCTAAAAATGCATTTGCCCCGATGGTGGTAACCGATGCCGGAACTGTAATCTTTACCAGTGATCCACAATATGCAAATGCCATTGTTCCAATATTTACAACGCCGGAAGGGATCGTGATCTCACTGAGTTTTCCACAACCGGAAAATGTGCTGTTATTGATGGAAGTCAATTTTGAAGGTAATTTCATAACTGACAGCGCATAACAATTCTGGAATGCACCATCGCCAATGCTAACGACATTATCCGAAAGAGTCACACTACTTAATGCATTGCAACCACTAAACGCATAACTGGGGATTGTAGTCACCTTATCCGGAATGGTGATAGAAGTAAGGGCACTGCAGTTGCGAAATGCTTCCGCACCGATCACCTGTACCGTTTCGGGAAGTACAATACTGGTCAGTGCCTGCGCGCCTGCAAAGGCTCCCTGTCCGATGGCCGTCAGACGGGTAGCAATAGACAAAGGTGCCGTGTATCCTGCACTTAGTTTTCCTGAGGGATACTGGATCAGCGTGTAGGTATTATAACTGCCTGTGGAACCGGCATTATATCCTACATATTCATACAGGACTCCATCATTGGAAATATAACGCTGATTTCCAGCTGTCACGTTGATCGCAGTGAGTGCCGGACAATCGCTGAATGCCTGACTGCCAATGGAAGTAACGGTGGCTGAGATCGTGATCGTAGCAAGGGACGGACATCCATAAAATGCACGGTCACCAACAGATAATAATCCCGGTGCTCCGGCCACTGCATTCGTACCGGTTCCTGTGCCGGCCGAACTGCCCTGCATCGTAACAGAGGTCAGACCTGCATTTCCTGCAAATGCCGCACTACCGATGGCCGTCACATCATAAGTCACTGCCGTTCCTCCGGTTGTGCCTGTAGGGACTTCGATCCGAGTGGGAATCGTAAGGGCTGTCGCCGTGCCTCTATACCCGGTAATCGTCGCCGTGGTAGTAGATAGTGTATAAACAAATCCGTTATCAGTCACCCCATCTCCATTTGAATCTTTTTCTGCACCCGTATTCGCTGCCGCACCATAATAAACAGCCGTCTCCTGTACCGTCTGGGACGCCATTGCCGGAAACTGCACCTGCGGTACAGCCATTGCTGCAGATATTATCATCGCTGTCAAAGCAGCGCTCCATTTTCTTTTCATGTTCCTGATCTCCCTTAATAATCTCTTTCGAACGATTCAGCCCCGATCCGGTTCTGAATAGATTCATTATAAATCTTTACCCATATAAATTCAAGTTTCTGCCCACAGTTTCCGATATCGGAGCGGAGTTGTCGGCCGTTGTCTGCTTCACCGGTGTATTTGCCACAGGAACTTCTCTATTCACCTGATTTCTCAGTTTTTTCATCAATCGATTCATGCCGTCCAGATAATCACTGTTTCCGAATATTTTTTTTACCTGTCTTGTCGTTGCTTTTTTCAGTTCGGATTTATCGATCTTTACCGTGCCGTCACTTTTGACCGTTATTCCGATTTCCTCCAAAGCACTGCTGTACTCTTTCATCAGTTCTTTCATGTTCCGGCCGCTCCGGCGGATATCGGAACTGTTTGATGCATTGGAAGAATTGATCGTATTGTTGTATATATCAAGATAGGATGTGACTGTATTGTAGATGGTTTTTGTGTCATCCTCTTCTTTACTGTCATAATCCAGACGTTCCAGCCGCTCCAATGCGCGCACCATCGCTTTCCGATCCGCACTCACTACATCATGATTGGAACTGTTTTTCCGATAGTTGGCATCCTTAAAATAGACATTGCCGGCATAGGCCCGATTCATCACGCCGGATGCACTGATCAATATACTCATCTTTTTTACCTCCCTGTAAAAAATAATTCTCGCCCGTTTGCATAGTTATTACAATTTATATCGGCAGTTTTCAGAAAAAAGTTACGGAAATATTTTTTCATTCTATCTCATATACATAGGATAATCAAATCTTCTTATGGAGCTGGAATGAAAAAAATAATATCTCAACAGTCGTTTTTTCACCATATTCATCCCGTAAAAATCCAGTTGACGGCACTGCTCGTGTGTGTCTGCGTCCTGCTTGCCGGAGCATTTTTCTACCTGCCCGGTGTCGTCAGTGTCTCCTCCTCCGTAAACGGAAGAGATCTTCCCATCTACTGTGTGCAGACCGACAAACCCCAGATCGCACTGACCTTTGATGCGGCGTGGGGGAACGAAGATACGGAGCAGATTTTGTCTATTCTGGAAAAGCATAACGTGAAAGCGACCATCTTCATGACCGGTGGCTGGGTAACATCCTATCCGGAAGACGTAAAAAAGATTCTCGCATCCGGCCACGATCTCGGAAATCATAGTGAAAATCATAAAAATATGAGTCAATTGAGTACAGAACAGATGAAATCCGAACTCATGGAAGTCCATGACCGGGTCAAAAATCTTACCGGTTACGAGATGAATCTGTTCCGTCCGCCTTATGGTGATTATTCAAATGAGGTTATTCAGACAGCGACCTCACTTGGTTATTATAGCATTCAATGGGATGTGGACAGTCTGGACTGGAAGGATTACGGTGTGGACTCCATCGTGAGTACCGTCTGCAACCACAAGCACCTAGGCAACGGTTCCATCATCCTTTGCCACAACGGAGCCAAGTATACCGCCCAGGCTCTGGATACGCTCATCACCACGCTCAAGGGCAAAGGGTACGAATTTGTGAAGGTGTCCGATCTGATCTATAAAGAAAATTATCAGATGGATGTGGAAGGAAGGCAGTTACCGAACGCCAGCTAACAAGAATGCATCCCCATATTGGATGAAAGAAAAAAGAATGTGCCTTGGCACATTCTTTTTTGTGTATTGGATGGTGTAAAAAAATTTATTCCGAATCATTCAATGATAAATTTTCTTTTATTCGAGTAAGAATCAGATCAATTCCTTTGATACTTGTTACCATATATTTTTTATCAAGCAAATCTTTTAGATCTTCTTTCTGTTCATTCGTCAATTTTAATGTCTGGACAAATGTAACAAGTGCACTATCTGCCACACTTTTACTTATATAATCATGTTGTACGCACAAACTGTCTATGAGTAAGGAGATGCTTGAAAACGTATCTTTTCCATATGACGTAAATGAAATCTGCTGAAGCATCGAAAAAACATCTATTTTGTCAAAATCCAACTGTAAATCTGATGTATACAGATCTCTGATATAATCGTTACAATATCCAATCAATCTTTGCTCTATACCGGCTTTCGGCACTACAAAAATATCTTTACACTTCTTTGCCGGCATATCTAACGGAAATAACTGTAATCCTCTTTGTATCAGCACTTTTACGACATAATCTTCATGATCTCTGCTTAATATACAATCAGCAAATACCGGTACAAACTTTTGATCATCCCTTTTAATTATATCGTTTGTCTTTGCAATTCCACGTTTATTGTCTTCATGAAAGGAAACAATCAGTTCCTCAAATTGTGTTTTGTCAACTTTAATGTATACAGATAT
>CAMBUC010000083.1 GCA_945871045.1 uncultured bacterium | reverse complement strand
TGTCCGAAAAGGTATGGTGGCAAAAGGAAAATGTGATAAGTGGGGCGAATGGAAACAGGACATGATCGATCATGATGTTCCGGACTGGTATATCTGGTCCTGTGAAAAGATCAAGTACATGTTCCCGAAAGCCCATGCGGCAGCCTATGTTATGATGGCATGGCGTATTGCATATTGTAAGGTATTTTATCCCCTTGCTTACTATGCAGCATTCTTTTCAATCCGTGCAAAAGCATTTAACTATGAAGTGATGTGCATGGGTAAGGAACGCTTGAATTACTATATGCAGGATTATGAACGGAGAAGTGCCGAAGCGGCAAAAGAGAACAAAAAACTGCCTCCGGTTGAGCAGGATATGTATCGTGACATGCGTATCGTACAGGAAATGTATGCGCGTGGTTATGAATTTCTTCCCATCGATATTTACCGGGCGGATGCCCGTTATTTTCAGGTGATCGACGGGAAACTGATGGCAGCCCTCAATACCATCGACGGAATGGGGGATACGGCTGCCGATACGGTGGTAGAGGCCGCGAAGGATGGTCCCTTCCTGTCGCGGGATGATTTCAGACAGCGGACGAAAGTATCCCAAAAGATCATCGAAAATATGGCGGACATGGGAATGTTTGGTGATCTTCCTGCCACGAATCAGATCAGTTTGTTTGATTTTGTTTAGTTGATGTGAAGTAATCATTGACAGATGTTTTTGGAAAAGTTAAAATCAAAGATAGAATTGAATGCAGCAAGGTGCCCATAGAGGTAATAAAGCCTGATATGGGATAATAGGGAAGTTGAGTGAGAGTCTCACACGGTCACGCCGCTGTATGGGAGGAATTGTATTTTACAACGTCACTGGGAAACCGGGAAGACAAAATACAGTGTTGATACCTAAGTCAGAAGACCTGCCTTGTGCATACGATTTACACAGGTTACGAACGATGGCCTCGTGTAAGAACAGGTTGGCTCATAGCAGATCAATTCTATCTTTTGACGGATGATGCTATTACCTCTTGTTCTTCTGATTGCCTGTGGAGTTCGCTCTGCAGGTTTTTTTGTCATAAAAATGACATACAATTTTTATCAGAAGGGAGAAAATGAGTAAAATGAGTAACAAACAAAAACACGTACTTACTGTGGCAGGTGTATTTGCACTTGTTTTTGGTATAGTACCGCAGGTTCAGGCCATGCACATTATGGAAGGTTATCTTCCGGGAGGATTCTGTATCGCCTGGGGCGCCTTGTGCGTTCCGTTTCTGGTGGCAGGATGTTTTTCCATTCGAAAAAAACTGGATGGACATCGAAGTTTGATCACGCTGCTTGCCATGTCCGGTGCGTTTATTTTCGTGATCTCTTCACTGAAAATACCATCTGTGACAGGCAGCTGCTCCCACATGACCGGAACCGGTTTAGGGGCGATCTTATTCGGCCCTTCAGCGGTATCGATCCTTGGACTGATCGTATTGTTGTTTCAGGCTATTTTGCTGGCTCATGGAGGTCTTACCACGATTGGCGCAAATACCTTTTCCATGGCCATCGCAGGACCCTTCGTTTCTTACGGTGTTTATAAACTCTGTGAGAAAGGAGGTTTGCAGAAGAAGGTCAGTGTCTTTTTAGCGGCATCGCTCGGTGACCTTTTTACTTACTGCATCACTGCTTGCCAGCTGGCTTTGGCGCATCATGCAGATACTACTTTTTTTGGGGCACTGGGGAAATTTTTGATGGTTTTTGCTCCTACGCAGGTTCCGCTTTCCATCATTGAAGGACTTCTGACGATGATCATTGTGATGGGATTGGAGAGTTATGCGAAACCGGAACTTCGTGAGATTGGCTTTATAAAGGAGACGAAATAGTATGAAAAAAACCGTTTTGATCACAATCATTGCAGTATTTTTAATTGCACTGATTCCGTTATTTGTTTTGAAAGATGCGGAATTTGGCGGCTCTGACGATGCCGGCAGCGTGGTAGTGGAAGAAGTGAATTCTTCCTATGAGTCCTGGGCGACCCCTGTCTTAGAAAAACTGATCGGTGGAGAACTTCCGGGGGAGGTGGAAAGCCTTTTCTTCTGTCTCCAGACCGGTCTGGGTGTTGGGGTCATAGCGTTTATTATGGGACGTTTTGTAGAACGAAAAAAGTGGATGAAAGAGGAATTATGATCGTAATTGACAAACTTTGTTACAATTCTAAACTTCGGTACATAAATGCGGGTGAAAAATTTGCCTTTGCGATGATGACACTGTTGATCTGTGTGATAAATCGTTCCATCGCAGTGGCCGCTATCGTTCTTTTCTTGATGGGGATTCTTACCGTTTTTAAAGGGGGAATCCCCCTTTCTCGTTATTTGTATTTTATGACGATTCCCCTTGTTTTTTTATTGCTTAGTACCTTGGCAGTTATGTTTCATATCCGGGAGGTACCGATGGACCTGTTTGCGGTTTCCTTCGGAAAGTGGTATCTGACCACCGGTTACCATTCGTTTTTTTATGGACTGCAATTGCTCTTGACAGCTTTGGCCAGTGTATCCTGTTTGTATTTCCTGTCTTTCACAACTCCGGTGCCGGATATTTTGGAAGTATTAAGGAAATTACATTGCCCGAAACTTTTGATCGAACTCATGCTTTTGATCTACCGTTTTATCTTCGTATTGCTCGAAACAGCATCGGCGATCACAACTTCCCAAAACTGCCGCTTGGGAAACAGGAACTATAAAACTTCTCTGAAATCCTTTGGGATGCTGGGGAGTGCGCTGATGGTACGCTCCGTGGCCAGATCCAGAAAACTCTTTGATGCTATGGAAGCAAGATGTTATGATGGTACGATCCGTGTGTTATCGCAGGATCAGCCATTGAAGAAAAAAGAGGTGGCTCTGATCGTATTGTTTGACGGCACGTTATTATTATTTGTCCTTTGGAGGAGATTTGGCGTATGAATAAACAGAATGATATTTTGTTGAAAGCAGACAATATCTATTTTTCTTATGATGATGACCACAGCCATTCCCTGAACGGACTTTCACTGGAAATCGGACGAAAGAAAAAAATTGCCCTGATGGGAGCAAATGGAAGCGGAAAATCCACTTTTTTTCGTTGTTGTACCGGTATTTTAAGACCTCAATCAGGGAAACTATTACTAAATGGAACGGAGATCTCTTATACAAAAAAAGGGCTGTTGGATCTGCGCAGCAAGGTGGGGATCGTGTTTCAGGATCCGGATGATCAGTTGTTTTCTGCAAGTGTTTATCAGGAGATATCCTTTGGGGTGTTAAATCTCGGCGCTTCTGAAGAAGAAGCAAGAAAAGAAGTGGAAATGGTGATGGATCAACTGGAGATCACGCCTTTTTCCGACAAGCCAACCCATGCACTAAGCGGTGGTCAGAAAAAACAGGTTTCTATCGCAGATATCTTGGTGATGCATCCGGAACTGATTCTTTTGGATGAACCTGCTGCCGCTTTGGATCCAAAACATGTAACGATCGTCAATGGGATCGTGGACCGGATGACGGCACAAGGCATTACGGTTGTGATGGCAACCCATGATGTGAATTATGCCTATGAGTGGGCCGATGAAGTCATTCTTCTTCACGAAGGATCGGTTTTGATCCACGGAACGCCGGCAGAGGTATTCTCAAATAAGACTGCATTAAAACAGACAAATCTGGAACCGCCCGCTGTTTTGGAAATCTTTGAAAGTCTTTGTAAAAAACAGATTTTAAAAACATCTTTGCCGCTTCCGAAAAATATCGCGGAACTGGAAGCGTACATTGCAGATGTACATTTGAATACACAATACGAAGGGAAAAAAGCATTGTCAGATAATAGAAAGAAAGCAATCTTGGTAGTTAGTTTTGGGACAACCCATCATGAGACGCGAAAAGTGACGATCGATGCCATTGAGGAGGATATGCAAAAAGCATTTCCCGACCATGCACTTTATCGTGCATGGACCAGCAACATGATCATAAAAAAGATCAAAGAGCGGGATGGGATATCGATCCACACAGTCAAAGAAGCCATGGAACAGATGAAGCAGGATGGGATCACGGAGGTTTTTGTGCAGCCGACCCATGTGATCAATGGAATCGAAAACGATCGGATGAAGGAAGATGCCCTTTCTTTTCGGGAGGATTTTCATTCCATCTCTTTTGGGGAGCCGCTTCTTACGAGTGAACAGGATAGTTTCGATGTGATCCGGGCGGTGGTGCAAGAGTTTTCGGATCTGAAGAAGGAGGAAGCGCTGGTTCTGATGGGACATGGAACCACACACTTTGCAAATGCGATCTATGCGGCTTTGGATTACACATTTAAGGATCTAGGATATAAAAACATTTTTCTGGGCACTGTGGAAGCATACCCTTCTATGGAAACCCTCATGAAAATGGTCAAAGAATATGCGCCAAAGAAAGTGATCCTGTCGCCTTTCATGATCGTGGCAGGTGACCACGCGAAAAATGATATGGCTGGAGACGATCCAAAGTCCTGGTATCGTCAGTTTCAGGCTGCCGGTTTTGAAACGAAAACGGTGTTAAAGGGATTGGGTGAATATGAAGGCATTCGAAACATTCTTGTGGAGCATTTAAGAAGGATTGCAGAACATCATTGATTGGAGCGGGTCATGGCATGTAACAGTGTGATGATCCGTTTTTATTTTTTCTGATTTTTTAGTAACGGTCTTGCGATAGAATGTGTTATAATTTTATATTAGAGGAACCTTGATCATTATAAGAAACAGGAGAGAGTTTACACATATGAAGGATTTACAGGAAATCAGAAAAGATATTGACGTGATCGATCAAAAGATTGTTGATCTGTATAAGGAGCGCATGAATCTCACCTCAGAAGTGGCATGTTATAAGATCGCTACCGGAAAAAAGGTACTGGACAGAGAGCGGGAACTGAGTAAACTGAAGGTGTTGGAAGCGCTTGCAGATTCGGATTTTACGAAACATGGGATACGCGAATTGTTTGAACAGATCATGTCTACCAGCCGGAAAAAACAGTATCAGTTGTTAACGTCCTGCGGTAAGATAGAAGATCTGGGCTTTGAAGAAGTCCCTTCCTTGCGGATGGAAGGGATCCGTGTCGTTTATCAGGGTGTGGAGGGAGCATATACCCATCAGGCTTTGGCCTCTTATTTTGGTGAGGAAACCGAATGTTTTCATGTAGATACATGGCGTGATGCCATGGAAGCCATTAAAAATGATGCGGCAGATTATGCGGTGCTTCCCTTTGAAAATTCATCGGCAGGCATTGTTGCGGAAAATTATGATCTATTAAGAGAATATGGATTTCACATTGTCGGAGAACAAAAAATAAAGATCGATCATTGTCTCCTTGGATTGCCCGGTGTCGGATTTGAGGATATCAGAAAGGTTTACTCACATCCGCAGGCACTTGCCCAGTGCTCAAAGTTTTTGGAAGCACATCGTGAATGGGAGATACTTCCGGCAAAGAATACGGCAATGGCGGCGAAGAAGGTGGAGGAGGACGGAGATCCCACTCAGGCAGCCATCGCAAGCAGTATGACAGCACAATTGTATGGGCTTCAGATGCTGGCAGAGGGAATACAGAACAACAGCATGAATGAGACCCGTTTCATCATTGTATCAAGAAAAAATGAGTATGTCACCGGGGCAGGAAAGATCAGTATCTGTGTACAGTTAAAGCATGAATCCGGTGCATTGTATCATGCGCTTGGCCATTTTATTTATAATGGCTTGAACATGACGAGTATTGAATCGCGACCGATTCAGGGAAGAAACTGGGAATATCAGTTTTTTATCGATTTTGACGGGAATTTAAAAGATGCCGCAGTGCAGAATGCACTCCGCGGATTAAAAGAGGAAACACTGGATCTGAAAATCTTTGGTAATTATTAGAAAAATTGTAACTGTTCAGTACCTTCACAGTTACGAAAAATTTTGGGGTTTGAAAGGAGAAGATGCGAATATGAGTGTGACAACGTTTGCAGCAATTTATGTCGGCTCTTATGAAGTGAGCCTGAAGATATTTGAAATATCGGGAAAGAAAAATATACGTACGATAGACTTTATCCGAAGTCGTGTGGAACTTGGTAAAGATGCGTTTCACGATCAGGCGATCGGATATGAACTTGTGGATGAACTTTGTGATGTGTTATTGGAATTCCGCCATGTGATGGAGGGGTATCGGGTGGACGATTATGAGGCTTATGCCGGTCCGATCCTCAGAAATACTTCAAACAGTTTATTTATTCTGGATCAGATCGAAAGGCGGACTGGGATCTGTCTGAAGATCGTAGGCAATTCCGAACATCGCTTTTTGTCTTACAAATGTGTTGCGTCCAAACCGGAATTTGACCGGATGATCAGCGAGAGCGCAGCTGTGGTAAATGTAGGGGGTGGTGAACTTCAGATCACATTGTTTGTTCATGGGGTAGTAAAAACCACCCAGCATCTGGTACTTGGTACGATGCGGCTGGCACAACTATTTATTGACGGAAATCTCCGTTCCGACTTGATCAAACAGCAGATGAAGGAATTGATCGACAAGGAGATGGAGGTGTTCAAGGCCCAGTACTACCAAAACCGTACGATCAAGTATTTGATCCTTACCGGTGAATACAGTGTGGAAGTGATGCGCCGTATGGATAAAAATCTAGATAATATGACGGTTGATGCAGGCAAGTTCTCAAATTATCTGAAGAAACTGGAGAAGAAGGAAAGTGCCCAGATCGCTGAGGCATTGAATCTATCCAATGATTCGGATATGTTGCTTTCCCCTGCGTTAATCCTTTATCGGCGGATCGTAGAAACTTTAGCGGCTGATGCGATCTGGGTACCGGGAATTGATATCAGCGACGGGATTGTTTATGATTACGCACTGCGCCATCGTTATGTGAAACCGATGCATGATTTTGATAAAGATGTCATCTCAGCGGCAAATTCCCTGTCGAAACGATATATGAGTTATTCGCCTCATATTGATGCGCTGGTGGAAATGAGCACCCTGATCTATGATGCAATGAAAAAGGTGCATGGAATGGGAAAACGGGAGCGCTTGTTGTTACAGACAGCGGCCATTTTACATGATTGCGGAAAGTATGTCAGTTTTGCAAATGCGCCCCAGTGTGCGTATGATATCATTTTATCTTCAGAGATCATGGGGCTGTCCCATCGGGATCGTGTGATCGTTGCAAGTATCGTAAAATATAATACCTATGCATTGGATTCTTATGAAGAAGTCAGTGATGTACTCGATCATGAAGGGTATCTGACCGTTGCAAAATGTGCATCGATTCTTCGTGTGGCAAATGCAATGGACCGCAGCCATAAGCAGAAGTTCAAAAATGTGCGGGCAGTGGTAAAAGAAAAACAGTTGATCATCTCGATTGAAACAGCTGATGAAATGATGCTTGAAAAGCGTATGTTTGGTGCAAAAGCAGGGATGTTTGTAGATGTATTCAGTATTCAGCCGGTGATCAAAGAGAAGCGTCTTTATCAATAGAGATCATGGCAGGAAATGTTCGTAAAGGTGGGATTTACATGGAAAAAGATTATAAAGAAAAAACGATTGATTTTGCAAATGCAAAATATTATGAAAATAGAGAATTAAGCTGGTTAAAATTTGATCACCGGGTATTGAATGAGGCAAGGGATAAATCGATTCCCTTATTAGAACGCACAAAGTTTGTCAGCATCACATCTTCCAATCTGGATGAATTTTTTATGGTGCGTGTCGCATCGTTAAAAGATATGGTGCATGCCAAATATAAAAAGCCGGATATCGCAGGAATGACTGCAACAGAGCAGCTGGAAAAGATCAATCAGGCAACGAGGGAATTGGTAGAACTTCAGTATTCAACCTATAACCGTTCCCTGCTTCCGCTGTTAAAAAGTCAGGGAATCTGCGTGTATGACCGCATGGAGGATCTGACAGAAGCGCAAAAGAAATCAGCAGAGCGTTATTTCGACGAGGTGGTTTATCCGGTTTTGACTCCAATGGCAGTTGATGCATCCAGACCATTTCCGCTGATCCGCAATAAGTCTTTGAATATTGCTGCATTGATCCAGAAGGAAGAGGAGAATGTGTTTGCAACGGTACAGGTGCCCAGTGTGCTGCCGCGTTTAGTTCCGCTCCCTGTGGAAGGAGAAAATGATTATGCATTTGTTTTATTAGAGCAGTTGATCATCCACAATATCGGAAAACTATACTCAAATTATAAGGTGCTATGTACCAGCCCCTATCGTATCATGAGAAATGCAGATCTTCCCATCGATGAGGATGAGGCAAGTGATCTGTTAAAAGAGATCGAGAAGCAGTTAAAGAAACGCCAGTGGGGCGAAGTGATCCGTCTGGAAGTAGATGACGAGATCGATAAGAAACTGTTAAATATTTTAAAGAGTG
>CAMBUC010000082.1 GCA_945871045.1 uncultured bacterium | reverse complement strand
TCTCCGATCCACGCACCGTCTTCGATCACACGATACGTCGGCTCGATATCTTCCCCATAGTCATAAAAAAATGTACCGACGATCTTACCCTCATGGATACAAACATAACTCTTTCCCGCGGCAATATCCTCTTGAATCAATGCCTTCGGCGGCCAGTTTGTCGGCCCCCACTGATTGGGATTTCCATGCTCTGCCATAAACGCTCTGGCATACTCATAGATTTTCATTATAGTCAAAACATCTGCCTCCGTTGCATGGCGTATCTTCATATAAACTCCTTTCTCATCGGTTCGACCCAATCAAAATCGCAAACTGATTCTTCTTGCATCATCCCACCTCAAACATACATACTTTATGTGAATATTATACGAAACTTTTTTATATCTACAATACGATCACCTGCTGCATCACATCATATTCTGCTGCATTTTGCATCTCCACAACAAGATCATCGAGATCATAGGTAAGATAATCCCTCATACCCATATCTTCATCATATTTTTCATAAATTAACTGTTCCAACAATCCTTCCAGCATCTTCCTCAACTTCTGACGAGAACTGCTTATAACCAGATCATCCAGTTTTTCATAGTCCTGCTCGTCTGCTTCTTCACGAAATCCTTTCTGAATCAACAGATGACCCAGCACATGCCTAAGTATCACACGGCAGATATTGTGATATCCATTTTTTAGGTCTGACTGATCACGCCCTAATATTTCATATATATAGTGTTTTTCAAAGGCGCCCATAAATATCTGCTCATAAGAGATATATTTCACATATGTCTCCATCGCATCAATCCCACTTTTTCTGTTAACCGGACAGATTGTCGGATAATCCATCGTAATGATCGTCTCCTGCGGTGCGAACTGTGCATCATAATAGAGAAAAAAACCGGGAATCGCCTTTTCCACCGTCGCCTCATAATTCCGGTTTCCGTATCCACAAAAATTCACGATCATCTCATTGTAAGCAGCCTGTGTCCGCTCCACCTTCTCGATCAAAGCCTCATACCCGTACTTGTACGCCTCCGCGGCCGATAATCTCTGGCTGCTGACAATTGTCTGACCAGACGCACACTCATTGATACAATACATAACTGCCTCCATCAGCTGTCGCGCTGTTTCATAAGACACCGACGTACTCTCTTTCGAAGTATATTTTTCAGATAATTTAGCAACCAATGGTACGAGTTCTTCCATCTCATATAATAAGTTCATCTTTTTATTCTCCATTCCAGATACAATTCATCTTTTCAGTACCTTCACCGTTCCATTTCGCACTTCTTTTCTGCATCGTCAAAATTATTTTCTCACGAGTCCAAACTTTCGCTATCAGAAAAGATCCATGAGCGTCGCCGTGTACAACTCGCGGTCCCACCTGGTTACTTCGTCAAACTGTTCGTATTCCCCTCTCCCTTCGGTTTTCTGATAGCCTCGGTATCCTTCGCGCACTGCCTGAGAAAAATTCTGAAGACAGGCGCTTTCCAAATAATCCAGATCTCCAAAGCAGGTCTGTTCATACTGTTCTCGCATAAAATTAAGCAGTTCATCATCGTTCAGCAGATCCATGCTCTCATTTTTAAAGAGAAAAAAGATTTCCTGTAATCGACACAAGGTCTCTACATAATTGTCCTGAGAAATATAGGAACAATCACAAAAAGCAAAAATAATTTTTGGCAGAATTCCTTCTCCAAATTCTACTCGTTTCTGTCTTTTCAACTCTTCCGCTCTTGCCTTCACTAATAACTCTGCATCTTCCTGTGTAAGCACCAGCCCATACTGCTCAGTTTTTTTGTTTGTCTCCATCACCTTCTGCAACTGATTCTTCTGGAAAAACAACTCCATAAAATTTTTTTCTTCCACAAAAACACCCTCTCCTAATTATTCAAAACTGTTTAATTGTAATGTAAGGATATGATTATAGAACACAAATCCAAAGATTAGCAGTCTTGAAAAAATCCCGACTTTGTGGTAATATAAACACAGAAAGGGACAGAAAAATTTTATTTTCCGTCCCTTTTTTCGTTCTGAATTCTGTTTGATATTTTTTATTTTCCGCAAAAATTGCGAATCGCATCCGACACAAAATCTGCTGTACCTTCACCGCCGGCGCGATCAATGTTTTCCTTAAATTCACCATCCGCAGTATACATCTGTCCAAGTCCTGACAGGATCTCATCAGAACACTGATAAAAGTGTTCCGTGATATAATCCTGCAATTTCTTCACCTGTGACTGCGCCTGTTCGCAATCCGGCGCCTGATCTTTGATCGCACCAAACTCTGTAAAGATCTGCATAAACTGCACCATTACATCTTTCTCTTCTTCCTTTGTCCGATCCTTAGCCTTCTCCTCAGATTCCTTGTATTCTTTCGTATTTCCCCACTGCTCCTTTGCACGCTTTGCGTATTCATCCATTTTACTTGTATCAAAAACCGAAAAATCCATTGTATTTTCTCCTTTATATCGTATTTCACGGGCAAGACCGATCAAATTCTCCAAATGCTCCTTCTTCATCGTAAGCAGCGTGATCTGCTGTTCCAATGCTTTTTCTTTGTCAAAGTCCGCACTGGAAACGATCTCTTTGATTTCCTTTAAAGGAAACTCCAGTTCACGAAACAGTAAGATCTGCTGCAGCGTTTCCAGAGCTGTATCGTCATACAGCCTGTAGCCGGACTGCGTGTAACCCGTCGGTTTCAGCAATCCGATCTTGTCATAATATTGCAGAGCGCGTATACTCACTCCGGTCAATTTACTTACCTCATTTACTGTCATCATGATCGTTTCCTCCCTCCGTGTGATCTTAATATAAACTATGACGCAACGTAGGAGTCAATACTTTTTCAGAACTTTTTTATTTACTTTCCTCCATAATGTTCAACGATCGGCTTCACCATTCGAATGTAATCCTCATAATCACTACAGTCCTTTTCTCTGTTTTTCTGTACAGTTACTATAAAATAAACCATTTTCTCTCCTTTCTTTGCAAGTATTCACTTGCATCATAGTTATAAAAAAATGCGCGATTGCGCATTTTTTATGTGCGAGCGTTACGAAAGCATCCGATCTCTCCTCATGTTATATATCCTTCCGTGTCCGTATGCAAGTGATTACTCGCATTTTATATCATCCATTTTCCTCTGTCAAGGCTCATCAACAAATTCATTGAATACTACAAACAAATATGCAATCTCCCAATTACTGTCACTGTCCAATTTCCCCACTCTCCTCATTGTCTGTTGCAAAAATGTAGATCGCACTGCCATAGAAACCGTTGGATTCCAGATGCTCCTCATCCCATTCTGCTGTCACTTCATAAATTCGACGAGGTCTCAATTCCAGAAAATAGACCTCCTCCATTGTATACTCTGATAACACCTTTGGTTCCATATTTCCAAGATCCAGTAGATCATATTCCTTTATGGAAATACGATCAGGATCTACCTCAAAGCCGGCAAGATAAGATGCAAAGTCGATGCCATGATAATCCACCAGCTTCAACCAGTTTTCTTTCTGTCCCTTTACTGCAATGGTAGGAAACGGACCACTGGCTTCTACACTTCTCATCTCCTCCGGATTTTCAGCTCGATAATTCCAACTATAAGTGCCGCTAGTTACATAATAGTAATTCATCGTACTGGATAAGCTGTCCTGTAAAGTCATCGTAGGCGGAGAAGATAGTCCTTTTACTTTCACTTGCTGCGAATCTGATGTATGATTCTGAAGGGTTTCTTCTGCCTTTTCCAGTTCTCCCATCTCCTGCATTTCCTTCTCCAATTCTGTCTTTCCCTGTTCTTCTGGTCTTTCTGACTGCTCAGGCAAAATGTTGTCTTCGGTTACACCCTGCTTCTTCGGATCCGTCAGAAAACCAACCGCTACAACACCACAAAGTACAAGTGACACAAGGATGATCCAAAAGGCAGGCTTTTTATAATGCAGCACATTCATAATACGCCTTTTTACACCAACCTCTCCAAAAGCCAGAGGACATGCGCAAATCCTTCGATATGGAACACTGCACTTCACCAGCGTCTGGGCATATGCTTTTTTACTTTTCATGTCCATCTCTTTGATTACCTTTTCATCACAGGCGAACTCAATATCACGACACATTAGAAGATAAGAGATCCAAACCAGAGGATGAAACCAGTACACCGCAAGGATCACAAAGCCAATCATCTTGATCCAATGGTCACCTCTGGCAATATGCGCTTTTTCGTGAGCAATGACATAATCCATATCTTCAACCTCTAAATGAAAAGGCATATAAATATGTGGTTTCAAAAAACCTAACACAAAGGGGGATGCCACCTTGTCGCTCTGGAAAATTGTTGTCTTTCCACTCTGATAAAGAACTGCATCATAGAGACGCTTCTTTAATTTCACATAAGATACTATGCAGTACACAAGCATGAATGTAAATCCGGCAATCCATATCATTGCCAAAACAGTTGTGATCGACATTCCCCCGTTCTGCACAGAACCGACCACCATATCTGTCATATTGTTATCGACTACATTTTGTGATACTGCTCCCGTAACTTTACCAAAACCAGAAAATCCTGTGAATGTACCACTCATTCCCCCGAAAACTGTATTTGTTGTTCCTCCGATGCCAATAGGATCTTTAGCAGGTAGAAAACTAAACACACTCTCGATAGAAATTGGAACTATCAACCTGATACCAACCAATCCCCAAAGGATCATACGAATCCATTTTGGAACTTTATACAATAAAAACCTTAATACTATTACCACCAGAATCAGATAACTCGCAGTCATTCCCATATTCAATATCTTTATAAATACATCTGTCATCTTCATTCCTCCTCAAATGAATCAATCAACCTACGAAGCTCTGAAATTTCCTCTGCCGACAGCCTCTTGTGTTTCGTAAATGCTGCAATAAAAGCAGGCAAAGATCCCTCAAAAGTCTTCTCCACTAACTCATCGATCTCTGATGCCTGAACATCCTCCTTTGAGACCAAAGAGGTCACTACCGCATCCTCGCTTTTTATCACACCCCGCTCTGATAGACGCTTGATGACCGTGTAGGTGGTCGCTTTCTTCCAGCCCAATTCCTCGTAACACAATTTCACAAGCTCTGTGCTTTTCACAGGCTCATGTTCCCATAAGATCAGACAAAACCGATATTCGCTCTCAAATACTTTTGGTGTATTCATAATTACCTTCCTCAACGATTCCTTTCATTCACAGTTTAGCAGTAAATGCTCCGACCTATTTTGCAATTTAAAAGTAGGTCGAACATGTTAAACCTTTTATTTAGTCTAACGTGTTCGACCTATTTTGTCAAGTTATTGTTTTTCATTGTACTTCTGCCGACATCATTTACCGGATTTTTATATTTTGATGCCTTCGCAGCAAAAACAGTATAGCAATCCATCAAAATAGTCACCTGTTCAAAATGTCTGGTCAAATGCTTCAATAATTGCGTGAGTTCCTCTGTCTGGAAATACATGCTCACACCTTCCATCACAATGATCGCGTTTTTATTTTTTGGTAGACTGTCAATCCAGTCATTATTTCTGGCATCGGACTCGATCATATGATATTCGTCGGATCCCTCATAATATCTTTTTCTCTCACGAATCACATCCGGAAAATCGATATCATACCAGGTATGCTTCCCGGTTCCTACCCGAAGAACTCTGCTGTCCATTCCACATCCAATGTGGACGATTACAGCACTTTTATCAAGATACATCTGCTTTTTCAACCACTAATCAAATACCGCTGACCGCATTCCCATATTATATGCAAGCCACTTTGATCTTGCCTTTCCCTTAAGTTCAAACCCTTCAGCGTCCCATATTTCCTTCGCCTTTTCATCATGGAGAATGACTCCCTTTTGACTTACATAGGCTTTCCCATACAGCGGAATATATAATGTCTTATTTACGTTATTCATAAGTCCCCCTTACACCGAAGCCCTGAGTGTACGCAGAATGTCGGAAATCATATTGATCGCATCTGCGACCTGTCTCTTGGCATCCTCGATCTTCGACTGCACCAGATAATCTGCCACAAGTCCGTCAAAAAAGAAATCTGCAAAGGATAAGAAGCCTCCAACCTCCATGCGAAGATCCAAAGAAAGATTGATGTCACTTAATTCCTTTTGAAACTTCTTTAAATTATATTTTGCATTTTCCATACATCGGGAGGCCTCATCCATCTTGTTATGCTTGATCATATTGATAATCAAACCGCCTCCGAACAAATCCGCGATTCCCCAGTTACTGGCACTATTTAATTTTTCCTGCGCAGCGTAAAGACTGTTTAATGCCATGTCTCCCGCAACAATCGCCTCATTAATCTCTTTTCTGTCATTTACGATATCCGTCATAAGACTATTCTCCATTTTCCAAATTTTTCAGATCTTCGCCATTGCTCTTTAACTTCTTCTAAACAAGTTACGATATTATAAAATTTTATTAATTTCTCAACTTCTACATGCAAAGAACGTTACGATTCCAACGATCAAAAGAACAGGAAATGCGATCCATATGAGTCCCATAAATACCATTGCTACTAAAAATAGTGGAAGCAACACAATGGAGAAAATGATTTTTGTTATCCCCCAGGTTGCTCTCAGTGCAAATCCAAATAACTTTCCAAATACTACAAGCATCATGATCATAAATAATACTGTTAACATCTTTTTTGTTCCTCACTTTCTTCTATGATTTTTCCATGAAATCTTGATCTGTTTTCTAAACCAAGCCTTTCACTGTATTCCTTCTGCTCACATATTTTTTTAAGGAGTAGACACGCTCTGATTCTTTCTTCTATTGTCATTATGTTTCCCCCTTTGGCTCAGTTGTTATTCTCATTATAAGGTTGGTATCTGTAAAAATAAATGGCACATTTTCAGAAATAACAGGGTTTATTTCGCTATCTCTACACGATAACGAAAACTACAACGGATATCTCCCAAAAACAGACATTTCTTTTCCATTCATTATCAGATATAATGTTTATATACACATGAATCAAAACATCTTATGAGGAAAAACAATGGGAAGAAAATCTACAAAAGAAAATAAGAATATCTATCAAACGAGCCGTGAATCAATGGAATATACGCGTGATGCTGCCGCAGAAAAACTTGGTTTTATCTCCGCTGACCGCATTGAAAAAATAGAAAATGAGAAGTCATTACCTCATCCGGAAGAAGTGCTTGCCATGGCAGACTGCTATAAAAATCCAGCTTTATGCAATTATTTCTGTTCTCACGAATGTCCCATCGGCATCGAATATGTACCAGAGATTAAAGTAAAAGATCTTTCCCAGATCACACTGGAAATGCTGGCCACACTCAATAAACTCACTCATGAAAAAGAACGCCTCATCGAAATCACAGTAGATGGTGAACTTTCCGAAGATGAACTCCCGGATTTTTTGAAAATTAAAGATCAGCTGGAAAAAATGGCTCTGGCGATTGATTCCCTAAATCTGTGGGTTGATCAAACCATTGCCTCCGGCAAATTAGATAAAAGCAAGTTCTGATGGTTGGCACGAGGGAGATAACACCTGGCACAGACCCATTTGACGTTTTCGCCTCTGTGCTCCACTTTAGGATATCATTACTGCATATATTTTTCTAATACTTCTAGCAGCGTGACATCAACTGCATAATTTTCGTACAAACGAAAATCATCCATGTTTGGTGGTGCATTATAAGAATCGGTATAGCATTTGTGTATGGGACCATAGGTTCCCATATTGCCAGTATACAATGACCATGGAATGTCATTGGTTTCAAAGAGACTCAGCAGATCGTCCATATAAGCCGTCCTTACAGAAACAGGTAACGCCACTGACACTGAAGTGCTATACTGAAGATTTTTATTATGGTACCATTCCGACCCCATCCCCTGCCCGACTCCCGGGGATGGATTGATTTATGCAGGAATCTTTGGATTGAAACCGACGCGATATACTTTTCTAAAAATCACTCCTTCTTTCTAATTATATCCGCCACTTCCTGCAGTGAAATGAACGCACTTTCATCTATATCATGCACTATATTTTTTAGCTTATTAATCTGAAAGCGATTTACTATGAAATAAATGATTTCTTTATCTTTCTTTGAGTATCCCCCAACTGCTTTTACTATGGTCCCGCTAGAATCAAAGTTCTCGGACAGGGCATTTGATATTTCATTAGCTTTTACTGTAACAATCATCGCACATTTTGCTCTATCAAACCCTTCAGTGATAAAATCAACAGTTCTTGATCCAACATAATATGTAACTATAGAATACAGTGGTAAAATCCAGCTTTGAATAGCTATGCCGCATATAATATATAGCAAGGTATTAAACAACATTACAAATGTTCCAATAGATGCAGAAGCCGGACGCTTCCCTTGTGGCGGGCTTTTCCGCTTGGAAAAATAACT
>CAMBUC010000081.1 GCA_945871045.1 uncultured bacterium | reverse complement strand
CCGACCCGCAGGATCTTCCAGTCATGGCTGCCGCAGGGATGCCCCTTTTTTAATGTAACGATGTCTCCAACTCTATAATCCATGATGAAACCTCTTTTATTCTTTTACTCTTTCCTACTGAGAATCTCCCCCATCCGGTATTTTACACTTCAATCTGTCCGAATACTGCACCGAGTCCTTCCTGGATCACCAGATCTGCCCGGCTGTCCATGGGAGTAGCGGATTTATTGATCAGTACCAGTTTGTTTCCTCTGTAATAGTCGATCAGCCCTGCTGCCGGATATACCGCCAGTGATGTTCCTCCGATGATAAGCATGTCCGCATGACTGATATAATAAATGGCATCCCGGATGGTCTGATCATCCAATCCTTCCTCATAAAGCACCACATCCGGCTTGATCCGTCCACCGCAGTCATCACATAAGGGAGACGGATCAGATGACTCTAAGATATATCCCGCATCAAACAGTTTTCCGCAGCGCTGGCAATAATTGCGATGTACGCTGCCATGAAGTTCCAATACACGCTTGGAACCTGCTGCCTGATGTAACCCATCAATATTCTGGGTTACGACGGCTTTCAGTTTCCCTGCCGCCTCCAGTTGTGCCAGTTTTTCATGTGTCACATTGGGCTTTACGTCCAGACAGAGCATCTTGTCCCGATAGAATCGATAAAATTCATCGGTCTTTGCAATATAAAAACTATGGCTTAAGATCGTTTCGGGAGGATAATCATACGTCTGATTATATAATCCGTCCACACTCCGAAAATCCGGAATCCCACTCTCCGTACTGACACCTGCGCCTCCGAAAAAAACGATATTATCCGAATCTTTTACCATCTGCAGAAATTTTTCGATTGCCTCTGACATACTTTTTGCCTCCTTTATCATAACTGTTGAGCCTATTCAGACTGCGTCTTTTCTTATCATAGACCATTTTTTGCCCACATGCAAGAAACCTGCGATGGAAATCTATGATGTAAAGGCGCACGCGATCTTACATAAGATGACTGCTGTCAGCGTACTGACAAGGGTCGCCACGATTCCCGGCCCCACGATCGCTGCCGGATTGACGCTTCCGTACTGGCTTCGATAGGCGATCATATTGACAGGAATGAGTTGTAAAGAAGAAATATTCAGCACCAGAAAAATGCACATTTCCCGGCTTGCCACCCCTTTCTTTTCACCGGAAAGCATTTGCAGTTCCTGCATGGCTTCTAAACCCGCCGGTGTCGCCGCCCAGCCAAGCCCAAAAATATTCGCGATAAAGTTTGTGGCGATCAATTCATTCGCCCGGCAATCCTTTGGCAATCCGGGAAAAAGAAATCGCAGCAAAGGACGCATTTTTCTTGTACAGGCGCTTAAAATCCCTGTTTCCTGTGCGATCTCCATCAGACCCGTCCACATGGCGATGACACCTGCCATCGCGATCGCAAGGCTGACCGCTTCTTTTGCAGAAGATACAGCAGCCTCTGTAATCTGGCGAAATCCACCATGAAATGCACCAAAGATCACACCGATCACGATCATGAAGCCCCATAGATAATTCATATCCCTCTCCCCCCTGTTGTTTGTATGGATTCCTCACGGAATCATTTTCTCTTAATATATGCACCTTTCCCCCATTCGTTCATATATTAATACGAAGTACCGGCAAAGGGAGCCATGTATGTCTTTTTTGCTTTTTTTATCGGATGCAGCCATTCCACTGATCATATTTGTGATCATCGGATACGGGTTATTAACAAACTGCGACATCTATCATGTATTTATCAACGGTGCAGTACGCGGTTTAAAGATCGTTGTGCAAATCCTTCCCACACTGATCGGACTTATGGTTGCAGTTGGCATTTTACGGGCCAGCGGCTTTATGGAATGGTTTGCAGGTTTGCTTGCTCCGATCTGCCGGGAGATCCATTTTCCGGCAGAACTTCTGTCTGTGGGCTTTGTAAAATTGTTTTCCTCCTCTGCTGCCACCGGGCTGGCACTTGATATCTTTAAACAATATGGGACGGATTCATTGCAGGGATTAGGCGCTTCTATCATGCTTAGCTGCACAGAATCCGTTTTCTATACCTTGTCTGTCTATTTTATGGCAGTAAAGATTAAGAAAACCCGCTGGACGCTGCCATGTGCGCTGCTCTCCACCCTTTCCGGCATCATCATGAGTATCCTACTGGCGTATCAGATGATATAAAGGATTTATGTGTAATTCCCAATTGCCTTAAAACAGGTCACTTAATGGGTGCCCCAACTTTCATAGTCACTGTGAAGTGAATACTTTGTATCAAAAAGCAGACAATCACCATCGGTAAAAGTAAACTGATTTCCGAAGCCGTCCACACGGTCATAGACAAATCCCTGCGTGAGCCACATATTACAATAGCCCCGCCCGTCGTTTTTCTTATTCGAATAACTAAAACGTGCCAAATCCTTTGTATAACTTCGTACTTCGAATTGTACCAGCAGATATCCGTCCCGAAGGAACACCGGATCTTTCGGGCTGATCCGCCCGCCGCGCTGCCTGATATAATGATCCAGATCTACATTTGCATCTACGAGACAAAGATCCGGGGATAACTGATATGCTCCTTCCCATACTTGAACCGATGTATCACACAATTGCGGGTCTGACACATTCCGTTCCCTTACCGAAACAAAACTGCGATGGGATGCATTTAAAATAAGTGGTTGATCAACCTCTGTAAGATCCTTCTTCTCATACAAACGCACTTGCTGTCTGATTTTTCCATCCCGTGACAAATAGTAATAGGAAGGGATTAATCCAATAAAATCTTCGGTTCCCCTCATATCTCCGATGGTTTTTAACTGTATTTTCACACGATAACCAAGCCCCACTGCCCGGGAAGATCGTTGGAACGGATGATCACCTGCAAGGATCGGTAGGATTCCATGGGACTGTCTGATCGAAAAATCTGTTCCCTCCAAACTTCGTTTTCCAACCCAAAAGGCAAAATTCTTCTTTTCTCCCTGCGGTTCATAAAACACACTGCGCCAACGGGGATAATCCACAATATCTGTGACTGCCAGATCATACAAACGTCCCAGTACCGTAACCGTTAATTCATCATACGCGCCATACTGGGAGAGTTCCATATTTGCCAAATAACCGTTTTGATCCATTCCTCCCCGAAAGGCATCTGCATTTTTTGCGATGGTCCGATATCTGATCCGATAATCACCCTCATGTACTCCGATGGGCAGATAAAAAGTTTTTTGCTCTGTCGGAAGATCGATCCACGTCTGCTTTTCATAGTGCACCGTTCCATCATACACTTCAAAGGGAAAACAGATCTGACGAAGTTGTGTATATTTGCTGTAATCCCTCGTTTGATACCCCGGTTGATCTTTATGGGTCCCAAACGTTGAGATACCAACTGTAAAATTCCGGCCAAGTACGAGACTAAAGTTTTGAGTTGGCGTAATCTGCTGATTATGGGCAATATCGTCTGTGATCCCGCCTTTACATACAACTGGTGTATGAACTACCACCGGATTTGTGTGTTTCACAGTCTTGTTTTTTCTTCCGCCCTGCAGGATCTCACGATAAGCAGCAACCGCATAGGTTTCATAGGTATCATTTCGTTTTGTATGCGGGATCGTCATCAGATCCCCGGAAAATTCCTGCAGCCTTGCGCCACTGAGTTGTACAGGCTCCGGAGCCGTTCTTTCGAAATAATTTCCATCCAGAACCGTTTCTCCGTCTACCGTAAATGCATCATTCCTTACCAGTACATTGCCGGCTGTAGCTTCTGCTATATTCTGAAGTTCCTCCATACTGATACAGTTTCCTGTAGTCAGATCACCTCCATAAACAGCAGCCTGAAATTCGGGTATAATCAGATAACTATTTCTATTTTGTTCCAAAATAATATTTGGCCGATTAAAATTGTCCTTTTCCCATGGAAAGACCGGAATTGATTTATTTTCTACGGAAATATGGTCCACTCCATATACCTTTAATTTATGGATACGGTAATAAGAATATGGTCGATTGACAGAAAACTTCACCGTTGTTGTAAAGGATCTTTCTTCCGTACCATTCTCGGTTTCCAATTGATAGGTATAAGTTACATGAAGTTCTACCGGAACAGATGCCATCCCATAATGACGTTTTAAAGTTCCATCATAATAATATTTTTGAAGCTGCCCTGACACATAAGTTTTTTCACCGGTGGGAATTCCTTTCGTCACATCAAAGACCGGCTCTTCCTTTTCTGCTGCCCGGATCCATACCGAATTATACTCCCTGCATTCCTTTTCTCCGTAGGAGATACGCAGTTTTTCCTCTTCCTCCCAGCCATCTTCCGGAATCATAAACTCCGGCAGGGGAGGAAAGGAAACCGCTTTATTATAATGCGTCCGAAGGGTCTGGGCATCTGCCCAGTTTCTTGCATTCATGATTCCTGCAGCCGTTGTATACACTTCTCCCCGTAACACACCCGACTCATCCATCGAACCAAGCACACGACCATCTTCCACCACAGTCATGATCGCATCCAGATAGACGGTTCCACCATTGAGATATAATTCTTTTTGCCATTCTTCAGAAGCAGCTCCTATTTTTGCAAAAATTACCGATTTCTCGCATTTAAAATACGTGAACACATAGTCCGGGTCTGTCGGATCCACACGAGATGCACCGTTTTGTTCTAACTTTAAACGAACTGTCTGCGCACTTCCAACCGCATGCGGCGTTTTCTTTACGATCCATCCGATCGTTTTATAACGTACACTGCTGCTGGCTTTTTTATCTCTGGTTGTCATCAAAAGGTTGCCATTGGAATCAAATTTCAGACCTTCATGATAGAAATCCGTTTCATCCGCTGCCGTACACAGCGGCCGGATCAAAATAACCGATAAGAACAGCACAAGCATACATAACATACGCCCTGCAAAGATCGGTTTTTGTTGATACATTTGAATCCCTCCTTGTATTCATACATTCAGGATTCGGAACATAGAATTTAAAGACATTGAATTAGGGCTTTATTTTAGCATAGTCTCAGAAAAAGTACAAGGAATGTAAAATGAAAGAATTCATAGCAAAAAAAGATTTGTTCCATAAAAAAACAAAGGTATCCATCCGGCTGGCGAGCCTGGGACTATGCCTTGCCATACTTTTTACAGGCAGTATGTCTGCTTTTTCCTCTTTTCAAAAGAAAAAACAGCCGGATTTTCAAGCATTCACGGAACTTCTCTTTCAGGAGCAGTTATCTTCCGATACGATCGGGCTCCATTACACGCTTGCACATCCGAAAAACTATGGAATCGACCATTACCGCGTATCTCTGGGCTCATTAGACGAACAGGATATTCTGGAAACCAAACTGAGCTGCGAAAATATAAATGCTGCCTGTGCGCGATATGACTACCAAACGCTGACTACGGATCAACAACTGACCTATGATATTCTCACCTACACACTGAGACAAAACGAAGAAGGCTGTGAGTTCTATTATTATGATGAACCTTTAAACCCCATCAACGGCATTCAGGCGGAACTTCCCGTTCTTCTTGCGGAATATACGTTCCGAAACAGGGATGATATCGATGATTATCTGGCTTTACTTGCCATCACCCCCGACTATTTTTCCCAGATCATTGATTTTGAGGAGCGAAAGTCCTCTAAAGGACTGTTTATGTCCACCTTTGCAACCGATGCGATCATCTCTCAGCTTTCCTCCCAACTTACGCAGCCGGCATTTTCCTGTCTGACGGAAACCTTTACGGAAAAACTCGCCCGTGTGCCGGATCTTTCAGATCAGCTTCGTGCTGAATATATTCAGGAACATGGGACTCTGATCCAAAGTTGTATGGTGCCTGCCTATGATTCACTGCGAACTGCCCTTATACGTTTACGGGGAACTTCAAGGAATGAAGGGGGACTCTGCCATCTTCCAAAGGGCGATGCATATTACTCTTATCTTGTGAAAAAATTGACCGCCAGCGCACATACAGTGCAGGAACTGGATCTGATGATCGCAGAAAAAAGACAATCAGATCTGTCCGAAATTGAAGAGATTATTAAAAATAACCCTTCAATTTTGTCTCAAATGACAAATGTGAAATTAAACTGGGAGACTCCTGAAGAGATGCTTGAACATTTAAAGAAATGCATGACGATAGATTTTCCGTCCCTTCCTGATCATGCCTATGAAGTGAAAACCGTGGAACCGGCTATGCAGAAATATCTTTCGCCTGCCTTCTATCTCACCGCGCCGATGGATGATACAGACGAAAACAATATTTACATTAACCCTTCCTACAAACATACAGATCTTGAACTGTTTACCACACTTGCCCATGAAGGCTACCCCGGACATCTCTACGAAACGGTCAGTTCCTACGGGCAGGACTTCCTTCCTCTTAGACACATCTTAAACTTCGGCGGCTATACAGAGGGCTGGGCAACCTATGTGGAAATGCTTTCCTATGACTATGCCGGTCTGGATCCTACATTGGCCCGTGCACTACAACGAAATGCTTCCGCCACTTTAAGTCTTTATGCCTCCATTGACATCGGTGTACATAAGGAAGGATGGGATCGGGATATAGTATTAGAATTTTTATCGGATTTTGGAATTTCAAATGTTGAAGCCGCTGACCATATTTATGAGCTTGTAGTAGAAGCTCCTGCAAATTATTTAAAATACTATGTGGGCTATCTGGAATTTTTAGAATTAAAAAAAGATGCCAAAACCCGTTTCGGCTCTGATTACAACGATAAATCCTTTCATCAGGCACTGCTTGAAATCGGTCCGGCACCTTTTTCCATCATTCAAAAATATTTACCAATCTATTATGACTCTTCCGAAAGTAACGCCTGATAGACATCACGCTTGGAGATCCCCCGGTCTTTTGCCACCAGTTTCATAGCCTCCTTACGGGGGATCTCCTTCGCTTCATAGATTGCCATATGTTCAGAAAATGTCAGTTCCTCCCATGCTTCCCTGGCTTCCTCTTCCATTTCCCTTCGATCCCTTCCTTCCACTACAAGGACATATTCACCCCGAGGTTCATGGTCTTTATAATATAATAGGACATCTTTTAATGTCGATTTCTGAACATCTTCATACTTCTTGGTCAACTCCCTGCATAAAGAGATGGATCGGTTTCCCAACACTTCCTGTAACTCTTCCAAAGTCGCTATAAGATGATGGGGCGCTTCATAGAGAATGATCGTGCGGGTTTCTGTCTTTAACTCTTCCAATATTTTTGCCCGCTCTTTTTTCTCCCGGGGCAAAAACGCCTCAAAGGCAAACCGTCTTGTTTGCTGTCCTGACATGGTAAGTGCCGTAATACAAGCTGCCGCACCCGGAAGTGAAGTCACATGGATCCCCTCTTTCAGCGCAATGCGTACCAGATCTTCTCCCGGATCAGAAATACCCGGTGTTCCGGCATCTGTGATCAGCGCGATATTTTTTCCCTGACGCAACTGGTCCACCAGCTGATAAGCCTTATCTATTTTATTGTATTCGTGATAACTTGTCATCGGCGTATGGATCTCAAAGTGATTTAGCAGTTTGATGGAATTTCTCGTATCCTCCGCTGCGATCAGGTCCACTTCCTTTAACGTGCGCAGGACGCGGTAGGTGATATCTTCCAGATTACCGATGGGTGTCGCACATAAATATAAAGTTCCGCTAGTATCCATAAATCTCTGTAATCTCCTCTGCATAAACTCCGGGTTCTTTAAATACTATGATGGGTTTCTCCACGGTCAATCTTGCATTTCCCCCTCGAAGCCCCTCGATGAGCACCATATTAGGCTCCTTATCCATAAAGGGATGAACCATCTTCAGGCGCTTTGGCTCAATTCCATACTGATGCATCAGGCAAAAGATCTCCACCAGACGAAAGGGGCGGTGAACCATGTAAAATCGTCCGTGGGGTTTTAACAATTTTGCACTCTGTGCGATCACATCTTCCAATGTACATAAGATCTCATGCCTTGCGATGGTTTTTGCCGCGTCTGCATTCTGAAGGCCATGCTGACCGATCATGTATGGAGGATTCGTTGTGACCACATCAAAAGAAGATGCTCCAAACAATGTCGAAGCATCCTTGATGTCACCTGTCACGATCTCTACTTTATCCTTCAGGCCATTGAGAAGCACACTGCGTCTGGCCATATCTGCACTTTCCTCCTGGATCTCTAATCCGGTGAAATGCTTTCCGGGTGTTTTGGCTTCCAAAAGGATAGGAATGATTCCTGTGCCGGTTCCAAGATCCAGCACCTGCTCACCGGATTTCACATGGGCAAAACCCGATAACAGCACCGCATCCATGCCGAAACAAAAACGATGGGCGCTTTGAATGATCCGATAACCATTCCTCTGCAGGTCATCCAGACGCTCGCCGGGCTGTAACAGATCCTCTGCCTGAGGATGCGAACTATGATTCTGTAGGCTGTCTGTCCTCTCTGCCATTGGTTCTCTCTCCCCGATCTTTTCTATTCCGGTTTTT
>CAMBUC010000080.1 GCA_945871045.1 uncultured bacterium | reverse complement strand
TCAGACAAAGGTTTGTGTCGGATGCCAGCCTTGCAGTATTACCACCGGATTTGCCGGTGCTGGAGCATTCTCAGATGGAAAATTATCGCTTTCGCCGGATGTGGGAGGCACCCTTCCGGAGATTTTAGGATATGAAGAGGCATCAAAACTGATCAAGGAGTCAGATGATATTTATCTGAAGTTTGGTGCGGATACCAGTGTGTACGGTGTGGACAAAGAGAAGGAAATTCGAGAGATCCGCAGAAAAGCCATCAACGCCAACCTGAAACTGATCGAGTGTCCGATCCGCCATTTGGGAACAGAAGAAGGCTATAAGATCTACGCGAAATTGCAGGCGCATTTGTTAGAGTGTGGCGTAGAGATGAAATTTAAGACAATGGTGAATGAGATCCTCATTGAAGATGGTGCTGTAAAGGGTGTGGTTACAGATCAGGGCGAAACATTGTACGCCGGAGAGATTGTTTCTGCTGTGGGCCGCGAGGGTGCAGATTGGTTTTCACATCTGTGCAAAGAACATGGTGTAGAGACAGAGGTTGGTACGGTTGATATCGGTGTGCGCGTAGAAGTTCGTGATGAGGTAATGGAGCTTTTAAATAAGAACCTGTATGAAGCAAAACTCGTTTATCATACACCTACCTTTGATGACAAAGTGCGTACCTTCTGTACCAATCCGTCGGGAGAGGTAGCAACCGAATATTATGACAACGGACTTGCGGTCGTAAACGGTCACGCATATAAATCACAGGATATGAAGACAAACAATACAAACTTTGCACTTCTTGTTTCCAAGAATTTTACAAAGCCTTTTAAGACACCCATCGAGTATGGCAAGCAGATCGCACAATTGTCAAATATGCTTTGTGACGGAAAGATCCTGGTGCAGACTTATGGCGATTTTAAACGTGGAAGACGTACGACAGAGGAGCGCTTATGCCGTAACAATCTGATCCCCACATTGAAGGATGCCGTTCCCGGCGATCTTTCCCTTGTATTCCCTCACCGGATCATGGTAGATATTGAGGAAATGATCGAAGCGCTTGATAAAGTGACACCGGGTATTGCCAGCGAAGAAACGTTAATGTATGGCGTGGAAGTGAAGTTCTATTCCAACAAGGTTGTGGTGAACCGCGATTTTGAGACAAATATCAAGGGACTTCGTGCAATCGGTGATGGTGCATCTGTTACCAGAGGCTTACAGCAGGCATCTGCCAATGGACTTTCTGTGGCACGCAGTATTCTGTCCAGCATGTAAATGAAGTTGATC
This sequence comes from uncultured bacterium, assembly GCA_945871045.1. Classification (GTDB taxonomy): domain Bacteria; phylum Bacillota; class Clostridia; order Lachnospirales; family Lachnospiraceae; genus W0P33-017. The sequence goes on along the minus strand of CAMBUC010000080.1, from coordinate 7,280 downwards.
GCCCAAGAGAAAAGAAACGATTATGGAGAAAAGCATGAAGAAGATAGGTTATCGTTTGGCTGCGGCAGCGGTAGCAACCGTACTTGCAATTGGCAGCAGCGGATGTCAGTTTGGAAAAGAGGTTGTTTCGATCAGTCGGGGAATGTCAGATGATGAAGTATTCATGATCGGAGGCAAAGCATGCATTCTTCCGGTAATGAAACTCTTACTTATAAATAACATGAATCTGCATGGTGAGAGTTATGGTATTGATTTGCTGCAAAATGAAGATCTGAAGGTTCAAAAGAAATTTGAGCAGTATGTCAAAAAGATCAGCATGGATGAAATGACAAAGGTCTATAGTATGGTGGCTTTGGCCAATGAACAGGGGATTACCCTCACCGATGAAGAAAAGAAATTATCCCAGTGGGCCGGTGAAGAGTGTTTTCAATCGTTGACGGAAGAAGAAGTATCATATCTTGAGATCACTCAGGATGATATCGAAGATATTTATGAGAAATTTGCTTTGGCTGATAAACTGTATCAATGTCTTGTCATGGATGTAAACGAAGAAGTGAGTGATGACGAAGCCCGTATTATGGAAGTACGTCAGATTTTTACTTCTGACGAATCGGAAGCAAAGAAGGCTCTGGAAGAGTTAGATGCCGGAGAAGAGTTTTCTTCTGTTGCTGCGAATCACAATGAAAAAGGTGAAATATCTTTGAAACTCCAACGAGGGGTATTGCCAAAGGAGGCGGAAGATATCGTTTTTTCAATGAACAATGAAGAAACTTCCGGTTTGATCTCTACATCAGAGGGGTATTATATTTTTTATTGCGATAATAAGTTTCAGGAAGAATTGACACTGATCCATAAGCAGGACATTGTGGAAGAGAGAAAACAAGAGGCATTCCACCGAGTCTATGATTCGTTTTTGGAGTCTGTGAGTTCTAAATTGAATGAAACGGTATGGAACAAGATCTCTATTCGCGAGATGGAGAAGTATCCGTTTTCATCCTTTGATAAGATCTATCAGAAATACATGGAAAATGAATGATTTTTTAGATGAAATAACGATGCGCCCGGTCTTTTGACCGGGCGCATCGTTTGCTTTATTTTGTAAGCAAAAGCATGATGTCGTTGGAACGTTTCATGAATTTTGTCATTGCTTCCGGAGCAAGGGGCTGATTGCTGATCATAGCAAGATCATAAAGCTGCTCACAGAACATCGGAACATGTTCCGAATCTTTGTTGTTCAAAATATACTGAACCAGTGCATTGTTGAAGTTCAGAGTTAAGGTGTAATCTCCACCAAACATGGAAGGATCCATACCACCCATTGCATACATCTTCATCATATCCTGCATACGTCTTCCTTCCTCGGATAAGGTGATGATAGAAGGCGTATCTGCATTTTTGAGTTTCTGTACCTGAATGGTCAGTTTGTCATTGTTTAAGGCTTTTCCAAATACATCCTTTAAGGTTTCGGTAGCATCCTTTAATTCATCTTCGGATGTCTCCTCTGTCAGGGAACCGGTGACATCAGCATCAATACGCATGAATTTGTACTTGTCATTGCGGCGCTCTAACTGTGTAATGAAAGAACTATCAATATTGTGATCGAGGATCACCGCATCCATGCCCTGTTCACGGAATAGATTGATATACTGGCTCTGCTGATTCTTATCAGTTACATAGTAGATGACAGAACGGTCATCCTTGTATTCCTCTGTGTTGTTTTCCTCAGTTGCTTCAGCAGTTTCTTCGCCTTCGGTCTTTTCTTCTTCCACCGGCTTTAAGATTTCAGGTAAGGTGAGATACTTATCATCAATATTTTTAAACAGGATGTAGTCATTCATCTTGTCACAGAATTTCTCATCTTTTAAGCAGCCGAATTTGATGAAGGGACTGATATCATCCCAGTATTTTTCATAAGTTTCTGTTTCTGTCTTGCACATACCGATTAGTTTGTCGGCAACCTTCTTTGTGATGTACTCAGAAATCTTCTTCACAAATCCGTCGTTCTGAAGCGCACTACGAGATACGTTCAAAGGAAGATCCGGACAGTCGATGACACCTTTCAAGAGCATCAAAAACTCAGGAATGACTTCTTTGATGTTATCTGCGATAAATACCTGGTTGTTATATAACTTGATCGTTCCCTCGATCGAGTCATACTCTGTGTTGATCTTCGGGAAGTATAAGATTCCTTTCAGATTGAAAGGGTAGTCCATGTTCAGGTGGATCCAGAACAAAGGCTCCTTGTAGTCATGGAATACATTTCTGTAAAACTCTTTGTATTCTTCCTCTGTGCAATCCGTCGGGTTCTTCGTCCAAAGAGGAGTGGTATCATTTAACGGAACCGGGCGTTTTACGATCTTTAACTTCTCGGTTGCAGGGGAAATCTCAACGATCTCCTTTTCTCCGTTCTCGTTTTCTTTCTCTTCGGTCTTTGCTTCCTCTACGATGGTCTCGATCACGGTATCCGTATCCAGTTTGTCTGCAGGATCGATGGTTTCATATTCCTCAGGGGCATTTGCCTTACTTAAGTAGATCGCAGTAGGCATGAATGAACAGTATTTTTCCAATACTTCGCGCGCACGGTATTCATTCGCATACGCAAGACAATCTTCGTTTAAGAAGAGGGTGATAGTCGTTCCGACTTCTTCTTTGATACCGTCCGTCATATCAAACTCTGTGCCGCCATCACATTCCCAATGAACGGCAGTAGCACCTTTCTTATAAGAAAGTGTATCGATATGAACTTCATCGGCAACCATGAATGCAGAGTAGAAACCTAAACCAAAATGACCGATGATCTGATCCTCATTTGCTTTGTCTTTGTATTTTTCAATGAAATCCGTAGCACCGGAGAAAGCGATCTGGTTGATATATTCCTCTACTTCTTCAGCAGTCATACCAAGACCGTTATCGGTAATCGTCACTTTCTTATTATCCGGGTCAACCACGATCTGAAGTTTCGCTTTATAGTCAGCAGGCAGCTCATATTCGCCCATCATATCCAGTTTCTTTAATTTTGTGATGGCATCACAGCCGTTACTTACTAACTCACGATAAAAGATGTCTTGGTCAGAATATAACCACTTTTTGATAATAGGGAAAATGTTGTCACTGTTAATGGAAAGACTTCCATGCTTGTTACTCATTTGAATCACTCCTTGTTATAGTTTTTTGGAACTGCCGGATAGATAGGTGGCAGTTGGTTTCTGTTCATTAGAACATAGTGTAACGCGGCGAGCGTCAAATGTCAACAGAAAATTAGCACTCTTTTTTAGCGAGTGCTAACAAACATGTCGTTGCGAAACAATTTGCATGCATTTTTGTGTCGGAACTGTGAATGTACTGAGCAGCTACGATGCCTGAAACTCTACGGTATCACGTTGGAAGCGTTTCGGGATCATCTGAGACTGCAGGTCCGGATTTTTTCTGGCATCAATGGTGATACTGTGAAAGAATGTAACCCAAAGATCCTGAAATTGCTTTTCATTTGCTGAGAATTGTCTGGTGGCAGACAAATTCAGTGTATCTGCATCTGCCAGAAAAAAGTGTTCGCCCGCCGGATGCAGCAATGCCAGGTCGCGATTGGCATCATAGATCATGAAATTTTCTTCCGGAAGACGGTCGGAGAAATGTTCTCCTAACATAGGAAGGACATGATGATTCGGGTGGATCTCCGAAAACAGGATGCCGTTTTCCAACTCCTGAAAGCGGATAAATCCGAGTAAATGCATGGCTTCGCGGCCAGTAGCCCGACACAGTTCAAATACCCGGTAAACGCAGGGTTCACCAAGTGATAATAAGGTTTTTGTGCCGTTGCCTGAAAAAAGTGCCAGTGCGATGGTTTCATAGATCGCGTCGGCTTTGTCCATGGTGCTTTTTCCGGGAACATCTCCAGACATGGCAGCTTGATAAATGGTTTCATAAAAGTCCTGCCCGAAACGCGTTTTTAATGTATGTGCGACTCTCGCGGCTTTTACGGTATCTGTTTCAACCGGGATATACTGTGTAAATAAAGACATATTATCCGGTTGTTGGATCGTCAGATGAATATCACGGCGGGGATGGCGGTCAGCATAGGCGCAGTAAACGCCTGTAAGTATACCATCGATGCTGTTTTCACAAATATAGGTGTACATGAGAGTCGTCCTTTCTTATAAAAATATTGACAGTCATTTATCTAATAGTAAATGAAGAGAATCCGGTTTAAAATGCAACGGATGGAATCGCATCCTTTGCGAGCAAGCCTGTGTCAAACAGCGACAATTGTTCGTAGCCGGCATCTGTGATCTCCTTCGGGATCTGTGTGCGGTCGGCAAGAAGCTGTCTTGTAATATAATCTTCTTCCATGCGGATCGGATACATCGTGCGTCCGTTACAAGTGATGAAATAGATGGCTCTTTTTAAGACAACGCCGATCTTTTTCAGATCCGAAAAATCCAAACGGCTGCTTTGTCTGGCGGCAACGATGCGCCTTGCTGACAGATAACCGATTCCGGGGACACGAAGCAGCGTCTGATAGGAAGCACTGCTGATCTCCACCGGAAACTGTTCTAAGTGGCGAAGCGCCCAATCGCATTTGGGATCCAACCATACATTAAAGTTTGGGCGGGTTTCATCCAACAACTCATCCGCTTGGAAATGATAAAAGCGCAGTAACCAGTCTGCCTGATAAAGCCGGTGTTCCCGAAGCAGCGGTGGTCCGCCGGGAAGTGTCGGCAGATCACTGCTTCCGGTGACATTCACAAATGCGGAGTAAAACACGCGCTTCAGTTCGAATCGGTCATAAAGGCTTTCTGCAACTTTGATGATCTGATAATCATTTTCCGGTGTGGCGCCGATAATCATCTGGGTGCTCTGCCCGGCGGGAACAAATCGTTTTTTATGGGGATCCCCATTGGACAGACGTACGACTTGCGGCAGTGCAGCGTTTCGGGGAACCAGTTCGTGGGTAGGCAGTTCTTTGGACTGGTGGATCCCGGTCTGGATCTGGCGCATCGGTCCGAGAATGGTTTTCCTACTCTTGCACGGAGCGAGGGCCCGCAAACCGGCGGAAGTAGGCAGTTCCAGATTGATACTCATGCGGTCAGCCAGATATCCGATCAATTCGATCAGGCGCGGATCTGCTCCGGGAATGGCTTTTACATGAATGTAGCCGTTAAAATCATAGGTTGTCCGAAGAAGGTAAAGTGTCTGATACAACAGTTCCATTGTATGATTCGGGCTTTCGATGATTCCGGAGCTTAAAAATAAACCTTCTATATAATTGCGTCTGTAAAACTGTGTGACGAGTGTGCAGATCTCCTCCGGTGTGAAGGTGGCGCGGGGCAGATCGTTATTACAGTTGTTCTGGCAATAGGTACAGTTATAGATGCAGTGGTTGGTCATCAGTATCTTCAATAAAGAAATGCAGCGTCCGTCACCGGAAAAACTGTGACAGATACCGGCTGCCACGGAATTTCCCATTCCATGCCCCTTACCTCTGCGGTCCACCCCGCTGGAGGTACAGGCTACATCATATTTTGCCGCATCGGTTAAGATGGCAAGTTTTTCCATTAGATCGGATTGGATGCAAAGTTCCATGTTTTTGTATGTTCCTTTCAGTACTTGACAATATCGAACGTCTGTTCTAAAATGACTATACCACAAAAGAAAATCGAACGCAAGTTCGAAAAACTAATTTATAAAAAATTAAGATTTATTTCGTTGACGAATAAAAAAGTAAGGCATAAAATACCATGTTAGCGTACTGTATATGAAAATGATCGGTCACGCGGTATCTTATTTGCAAAGCATACAGCGTTTTTTCGCTGGGAGAGGAATGATTTTATGAAGCATATTTTTGGGAATCTGTTTCGGCACAAGTTATCTGTTGCCGCGATTATCCTGCTTTTGATCATGCAGGCATACTGTGATCTGGCGCTGCCTGCATATACTTCAAGTATTGTGGATGTCGGGCTCCAGCAGTATGGCATCGAAGACTGTGTGATGAAGGAGATGCGCCACAGCACGGGAGATGCATTGCAGCAGGCGCTTTCCGAAGAAGGAAGGGCGGCTTTTGCGGAGGCCTATGTGCTGAACGAACAGACAGACCATTATGAACTTGCTGACATTTCAAAGGAAGCCCATGAGGCGCTGAATGGCTTTTTGGAGCAGCCTGTCGTTATGATGTATGCATCCAATCACATGGATGACCTGATGGCAGAAAACGGCATGGATGTGCCTGATATGGCAGCAATGAACGGTGATCCGACCAGCCTTCAGCAGATGTTGGCGCAGTTTGGTGAGATCAGTGACTCAATCCTGACGCAGATCGCGATCCAGGGCGTGACCGAGGAGTACGAGGCCTGCGGCATCGACTTGAACCGGCTGCAGCGCAACTATCTGCTGGCAACCGGAGCAAAGATGATGCTCTTATCCGTTTTGATGCTTGCGGCAGCCATTGCCTGCGGATATCTGTCTGCAAAGACTGCGGCGAAGATCGGTATGGAACTGCGTGGCAAGGTGTTTAAAAATGTGCTCGGTTTTTCCAATGTGGAGATGAACCGGTTTTCCACCGCTTCCCTGATCACCCGCAGCACCAACGATATTCAGCAGATCCAGATGGTGTCTGTGATGCTGCTTCGGATGGTCTTTTATGCGCCGATTTTGGGTATCGGAGGTGTCGTAAAAGTGATCAGCACAAAGACAGGTATGGGCTGGATCATTGTGTTAGCAGTTCTTTTGATCAGCGGACTGGTACTCGCCTTAATGGGTGCTACGCTGCCAAAGTTTAAGATGATGCAGAAACTTGTGGACAGGTTAAATCTGGTATCCCGTGAGATTTTGACCGGTCTGCCGGTGATCCGTGCTTTTTCCCGCGAGAAGTTCGAAGAAGAGCGTTTTGATGAGGCAAACCGGGATCTTATGCGCACACAGTTGTTTACAAACCGTGTGATGACCATGATGATGCCGGCCATGATGATGCTCATGAACGCAGTGACTGTACTGATCGTATGGGTAGGCGGAAAAGGCATTGATATGGGTAATCTTCAGGTGGGTGATATGATCGCGTTTATCACTTATACGATGCAGATCATCATGTCTTTCCTCATGATCACGATGGTTTCCGTGATGCTTCCCAGAGCCGGAGTTGCGGCGGAACGTATTGACGAGGTGATCCGCACGCAGTGTGTGATCAGTGATGCACAGTCGGTTCGTGACGAGGAACGGCAGGAATGGAAGGGTACAGTTGAATTTTGTGATGTTTCGTTCCGCTATGAGGGTGCGGACGAAGATGCGCT